>CALWSC010000093.1 GCA_944384105.1 uncultured Lachnospiraceae bacterium
CATCTTTTCGGATGCACCAGCACGCTGTACGGGCACGAAGCAACCGTGAAGTTTCTGAACTACCAGCGCAGGGAGCAGAAGTTCCCGACGATCGATGAACTTCGTGCCCAGCTCGCCCTCGATGAAAAAAATGGAAAAGAATTTCTGATTATGTATGGACAAACTTTTGGTTATCCTTTATAGTAGATGTAAAGGCTTTACAAAGATTTAACATAAACTTTGCAAAGCCTTTACTAAAGAAGGGAGAGATTCCCTGTACAATAAGGAGTCAAAAGATGAGCATAGTATTTTCTTTGATCGGCGGACTGGGCTTCTTCCTGTATGGAATGAAGATGATGAGCGACGGACTTGAAATGGCCGCCGGAGCCAAGATGAGAAAGATCCTGGAGATGTTCACAAGGAACCGCGTTCTGGGTATTCTCGTTGGAACCGTATTTACTGCAGTGATCCAGTCGTCGAGCGCAACCACAGTGATGGTGGTAAGCTTCGTAAATGCAGGGCTGATGAGTCTTGCAAATGCGGCGGGCGTTATCCTGGGCGCCAATATCGGTACGACTGTGACGTCTCAGCTGATCGCGTTTAACCTCTCTGAGGTCGCGCCGCTCTTTGTCATGGCGGGCGTCATCATGATGATGTTCTGTAAGAACAACAATGTACAGAAGATCGGAGAGGTAATCCTGGGGTTCGGAGTCCTCTTCGTAGGGCTTGCAACGATGTCCGGTGCAATGAGCACGCTGAAGGATTCCCCGCAGATCGTAAAGATCCTGGGGTCGCTTACGAACCACTACCTCGCAGTCTTAGTCGGCTTCGCGGTGACGGCAGTGCTGCAGAGCTCGTCCGCAACTGTCGGAATCGTGCTGCTGCTGGCGTCGCAGGGGCTTTTGAAGCTGCCGATATGCCTGTTTATCATCATGGGATGCAATATCGGTTCGTGTGTGAGCGCCCTTTTGGCGAGCCTTGGAGGCAAGCGGGAGGCAAAACGGGCAGCTTGGATACACTTTCTGTTCAATATCTTCGGAACCGCAATTTTCCTCGTGATCTTCGCATTTGCGCTTGATCCGATTGTGGATTTCATCTTCCGGATTTCCGGAGGCAATATCAGCCGAAGCGTTGCAAACGCTCATACGCTGATTAAAGTCTGCGAAGTAATTATACTGTTCCCGTTTGTAAACTGGATTGTCAGAGCGACCTATCTGATCATTCCGGATAAGACATCCGGGAAGACAGCGCCGGAGGATCCTCAGGCATGCGAGCTGAAATATATAGGCAAGAATTCTGTATTCTCACCCACGACGGCAGTGCTCTCCGCAGTGCAGGAGATGGAGCATATGGGTACGATGGCGCTCAACAATCTGACGCGGGCTATGAATGCGCTTGTGACGCTCGACAGCGAGGAGCTAGACACGGTCTATAAGGTTGAGAAGACAATTGATTTTCTGGACAGAAGGATCACGAACTATCTCGTGGATCTGAATCAGAGTACGCTTCCGATTGACGATGCGAGAAGTATCGGCAGTCTGTTCCATGTAGTCAATGATATAGAGCGCATCGGAGATCATGCGGAGAATGTGGCGGACGCAGCGGTTATGCGCCGGGACGACAATGTGGCTTTCAGCCGCCAGGCCGAGAGGGATCTCTCTGAGATGCTTGACATGGTGATCAAGATCACGACGTACGCGATTGAGATGTTCTCTCACAACGACATGACGCATATGGAGGAGATCCGGCGCCTTGAGGACTCCATCGATGAGAAGGAGCGGGAGCTGCAGCAGCGGCACATCGAGCGCCTGACCAAGGGGGAATGCACGCCGGAGGCCGGTATGATTTTTTCAGATATTATCTCAGGTCTGGAGCGAGTGGCGGATCATGCGACAAACATCGCGTTCGCGATTCTGGAAGACAGCCGCAGGGAAGAAGCTGCCGCGGAAAATTAAGGAGAAAATTATTAAAGGGATTCCGAAATTTTCCTTTACATGCGCTGATCTTTATGATATAGTATCTAAGGTAAGTTTGAGCCCTGATTCAGAAATCGGACACTCCGACCATTTCTTAATCAGAGGCGGTTATTAATATTAAGGAGGACTAAGAACATGATTTCTAAGGAAAAGAAGCAGGCTATTATGGCTGAGTATGCAAGAACACCGGGCGACACAGGTTCACCGGAGGTTCAGGTAGCAGTTTTAACAGCGAGAATCAACGAGCTGACAGAGCACTTAAAGGAGCACCACAAAGATCATCACTCCAGAAGAGGACTTCTGAAGATGGTTGGACAGCGCCGTGGTCTGCTGGCATACTTAAAGAAAACTGATATCGAGAGATACCGTGCTTTAATTGAAAAACTGGGAATCAGAAAATAATCAGGTATTTACAAGGCGGGCGGAAGAGATTCCGCCCGTTTCTTAAAGTCTGAAAACAAAAAAAGATCAGGCGGTGCCGAGTATCCGGGACCACTGAAAAGCGCAGGAAGATGTTTTGTGCGTTTTTCAGTAGTTTCGGGAAAGGGAGCCGCCCAAAGAAGAAAAGGAGAGAAAATATGTACAAGAGTTTTTCCATGGAACTTGCGGGCAGAACCCTGACCGTAGACATTGACCGTGTAGCAAAGCAGGCAAACGGCGCAGCGCTGATGCATTACGGCGATACCGTTGTACTGTCCACGGCAACTGCATCCGATAAGCCGAGAGAGGGCATCGATTTCTTCCCGCTCAGCGTAGAGTACGAGGAAAAGATGTACGCAGTAGGAAAAATCCCGGGCGGATTCAACAAGAGAGAGGGCAAGGCGAGCGAGCATGCAATCCTGACGTCCCGTGTTATCGACCGTCCGATGCGCCCGCTGTTCCCGAAGGATTACAGAAATGACGTGACGCTCAACAACATGGTTATGTCCGTAGATCCGGAGTGCAACCCGGAGGTAGTCGCTATGCTCGGTTCCTCTATTGCTACCTGCATCTCCGATATCCCGTTTGACGGACCGTGCGCAGCGACCCAGATCGGCATGATCGACGGCGAGCTCATCATAAATCCGTCTCTGGCACAGAGACCGCTGTCTGACCTGCAGCTTACTGTTGCATCCACGAGAGAGAAAGTTATCATGATCGAGGCCGGAGCAAACGAGGTTCCGGAGGCAAAGATGATCGAGGCTATCTTCAAAGCGCACGAGGTTAATCAGGAGATTATCGCATTCATTGACAAGATTGTTGCAGAGTGCGGCAAAGAGAAGCACAGCTACGAGTCCTGCGCAGTTCCGGAAGAGCTGTTTGAGGCAATAAAGGAGATTGTGCCGCCTGCAGAGATGGAAGAGGCAGTATTCTCAGATGACAAGCAGACGAGAGAGGAAAATATCCGCAAAGTAACCGAGAAGCTGGAAGAGGCATTCGCTGACAATGAGGAGTGGCTTGCAGTTCTCTCTGAGGCAGTTTACCAGTACCAGAAGAAGACTGTCCGCAAGATGATCTTAAAGGATCACAAGCGTCCGGACGGAAGGGCAATCACCCAGATCCGCCCGCTTGCAGCAGAGGTAGACCTGATTCCGAGAGTACACGGCTCCGCAATGTTTACACGCGGACAGACTCAGATCTGTACAATCACGACGCTGGCTCCGCTGTCTGAATCACAGAGACTTGACGGACTGGATGAGTTTGAGACATCCAAGCGTTATATGCACCACTATAATTTCCCGTCCTACTCTGTAGGCGAGACAAAGCCGTCCAGAGGTCCGGGACGCCGCGAGATCGGTCACGGAGCACTTGCAGAGCGCGCGCTTGTACCGGTGCTGCCGACAGAAGAGCAGTTCCCATATGCAATCCGCACCGTATCCGAGACTTTTGAGTCCAACGGTTCCACATCCCAGGCAAGTATCTGTGCGTCTACGATGTCTCTTATGGCAGCCGGCGTTCCGATCAAGAAGCCGGTGGCAGGTATCTCCTGCGGACTTGTGACAGGCGAGACGGACGATGACTACATCGTTCTGACTGATATCCAGGGTCTTGAGGACTTCTTTGGAGATATGGACTTCAAAGTGGCCGGTACACATGACGGCATCACAGCAATCCAGATGGATATCAAGATCCACGGACTGACAAGACCGATCATTGAGGAGGCGATTGCGAGAACGAAAGAGGCGCGCGAGTACATCCTGACAGAGGTTATGGAGAAGTGCATCGCAGGACCGAGAGAGGAAATTTCCAAGTATGCTCCGAAGATTGTTCAGATTCAGATTGATCCGGAGAAAATCGGCGATGTTGTTGGACAGCGCGGCAAAACGATCAACGCGATTATCGATGAGACCGGTGTGAAGATTGATATCACAGACGACGGTGCGGTATCCATCTGCGGTACAGACAAGGCAATGATGGATAAAGCGATTGAATATATCCGAATCATTACGACGGAGTTCCATGAGGGACAGATCCTGACCGGAAAGGTCGTAAGCATCAAGGAATTCGGCGCGTTCCTGGAGTTCGCTCCGGGCAAGGAGGGTATGGTTCACATCTCCAAGATCTGGAAGGAGAGAATCAACCGTGTAGAGGATGTTTTGACGCTGGGTGACATCGTGACAGTTGTATGCCTTGGAAAGGATAAGATGGGAAGAATGAGCTTCAGCATCAAGGACGTTCCTGCTGACAAGAAAGAGAAGGCTAAGAGGTAATGCATGGAGACGATCAAGATTCAGTATCTGAATGACGAAGTGGAGCGCCTGCGCTATATCGACGGAAAGTCAGACTGGATAGACCTGCGCGCGGCCGAGGACGTGGAGTTGAAGGCGGGAGAGTTCCGCTTAATCCACCTCGGCGTGGCGATGCAGCTTCCGGAGGGCTACGAGGCGCACATTGTGCCGAGAAGCAGCACGTTTAAGAATTTCGGCGTCATTCAGACGAACCATATGGGCGTCATTGACGAGACATACTGCGGAGCCAACGACTGGTGGCGTATGCCGGTATACGCTGTCAGAGATACAAAGATCTGCAGAAACGACCGCATCAGCCAGTTCCGCATCATGAAGCATCAGCCGCAGATAACCTTTGAGGAGGGAAAGCTGACGGGTGAAGACCGCGGAGGCTTCGGCAGCACGGGTAAGAATTAGAGCACAAAAAAAGAAGTCCTGAAAAACGGACTTCTTTTTTTGTGCTCTATGCTTTAATATCAGCAGAGATCAGCAATCGTATACACAAGCTTCTCGGACTCGTCCCAGCCGAGGCACGGGTCAGTGATAGATTTTCCGTAAACATGGTTTGCACAGCCGATCTTCTGTGCTCCCGGTTCAAGATAACTTTCGATCATCACACCTTTTACGAGACGGCGGATATCTTCGGATACATTGCGGCTGTGAAGTACTTCCTTCACAATGCGCACCTGCTGTTCATACTGCTTGTTGGAATTGGAGTGGTTGGCATCCACAATCGTAGCAGGATTCTTCACATCGATCTCCGAATACTTCTCGAGCAGAAGCTGCAGATCCTCGTAGTGATAGTTCGGGATTGCATTTCCATGCTTGTTCACGGCGCCGCGCAGTATCGTGTGTGTCAGCGGGTTGCCGCTTGTCTCCACCGACCAGGTGCGGTAGATGAACTGATGTCTGCTCTGCCCGGCAATGACGGAGTTGAGCATGACGGAGAAGTCCCCGGAGGTTGGGTTCTTCATGCCGGCCGGCACGTCGATTCCGCTGACGGTCAGGCGGTGCTGCTGATTCTCTACAGAGCGCGCGCCGATTGCAACATAGGAGAGAATATCGGAGAGATAGCTCCAGTTCTCCGGATAGAGCATCTCGTCTGCTGCGGTCAGTCCGGACTCGGCAATAGCGCGGATATGCATCTTCCTCATTGCAATCAGCCCATGCAGAAGGTCAGGCTTCTTTTCGGGGTCCGGCTGATGTACGATACCCTTATAGCCCATGCCTGTGGTTCGCGGCTTATTCGTATAAATACGCGGAATCAGGATCAGGCGGTCAGCGACTTTCTCCTGCAGCCGCGTCAGACGGCTGATGTAATCACATACAGCGTCTTCATTGTCTGCGGAACACGGTCCGATGATCACGAGAAACTTATCGGATTCCCCGGTAAATACTTTTGCGATCATCGCGTCGCGCTCCGCCTTAATCTTTGTCAGCTCCTCCGTCATCGGATACTCCTCCCGGATCTGGGACGGAGTCGGAAGCTTTTCTACAAATCTGAAACTCATAATAATTCTCCTCTGTAAATTTTTATGTCAATCTGATTCCACATTATAATACAAAAGTCAAAAGTTGTCGAGAGTTAGTTGCAATGAAAGCCTGCCGACGAACAGGCAGAATGCGGTCGGGTGCATGAGGCTCGTTACAGTTATGCATTCCGCTCCTTACGCCGCGGAAGCCCAAGCATCCCGAACAACATGAGAAATACGAGATAGAGACCCGCCATTGCCAGAAGCTCTGCTGCCAGAACAAGCAGCGGGGGGACATGAGAAAAGGCATCGGCGATCTGTGCAAAGAACAGCCCGCACCCTGTGACGAGCGCCATCACCGCGCACGGCTTGATGATTGCATCCACTGCGTTAAAAGAAAACGGCACCTGACGGTACAGAAAGGCAAGACATAAAAGCGTGACAAAGAGCTCGCTGCACAGAATTCCATAGAGATATCCGCGGATACCCAGCACAGGTACAGCAAACTGGACAAAAGCGAGGCGTACAAGAAGCCCGAGCAAGTTCTGCACAAAGCAAAGTGACGTCTTTCCAAGCCCGTTCAAGATGCTTGCAAGCGTGGAGTTCAGGTAGAGAAACGGGCAGATAAAAGCGAGTATGGTAAGAAAGGTTCCGGCCTGTGTGCTTGAGAAGACATACCTCCCGAGATCCTTCCCATGGAATGCGAAAACGCCGAGAAAGAAGATACCGAGCAGAAGGCAGTATTGGATTGTCCGTTCAATCGTTGCGGAGATTTTCGCTGTCCTGCCGGCCGCCTGATCCTGCGCCACGGTCGGGAGCAGCATTGCGGAGACAGAATGTGTGATGGCGCCCGGAAAGAGAATCATCGGAAGTGCCATACCGGTAAATACGCCGTAGATGCTCAGCGCCTCGGATGAAGCCATTCCCGATGCTTTCAGCCGCGCGGGGATCAGTACTGCTTCGGAGCTGTTCAGCAGATTGAGCATGAGCCGGTTTGCCGCAAGCGGTGCAGAGAGTGTGAGCAGCTCCCGGATGTGTGCAAACGGGCGGGAGAGCGATCTCATGCGGTAGCCGTTTCTGGAAAATTCGAGCTGAACCGCAATCAGAGATACGAGAGCGGAGGCGCACTCGCCGGCCAGCATGCCGCCCACGGCGATCATCGGAGAGGGAGAAGCGCCGCCTGCGGTCATGACAGTAAAGATCAGATACGAGGAGGCGACACGGACAAATTGCTCCAGAAGCTGGCAGAAGGAGGGAACGCCGGTCTTTTTTCTGGCATAGTAATACGCCGAGACACACGAGTGCAGTGCGGCAAGAGGAACTGCAAACGGCAGTACGCCCAGAAGCTGTGCGCAGCGCGGCTCGTGCAGGATATGTACGGCGGCGTACCCGGAGAAGCGGTAGAGCGCAAAGGCGGCTGCGAGAGAAGCGGCAAGGGATAATAATAATCCGGCAAGAAACGTATCGAATGCGCCTTTTTTATCGCCCTGTGCTTCCCGCGCTGCGATTGTGCGGGAGAGAGCTGTCTGAAGCCCTGCAGCGCACAGGGTAAAGCACAGCGTGTAGATTGGGAAGATCATCTGATAAATGCCCATCCCCTCGGCACCAATTGTATGTGACAGGAATATTCTATAGAAAAAACCTATGATGCGGCTTGCAATGCCGGTGAACGTCAGGATGAGCGCTCCTGTGAGAATCGGTCTGGAATTTGACATAAGATAAGACACCGTCCGGTAATTTCGCTTTTTGTAACTATATTCCGAAAATAACCTTGACAGAACTGCAGCTTGGTGATATGCTTTGTCTAAAGCCGAGTAAAATAGTCGGAATTAGACCGGCGCAGGATGTGAGGTGAGCTTATGAAATTATCCACAAAGGGACGGTATGGGCTGCGGGCTCTGATCGATCTGGCTCTGTACAGCGACGAGGAGGCGGTGCCTCTTCAGAGCATCGCGGCAAGGCAGGGAATCTCAGAGAGCTATCTGGAGCAGCTGATGCGTCTGCTGCGCAAGGCGGGACTCGTAAAGAGTATTCGCGGAGCCGGCGGAGGGTACGTGCTGGGCAAGCCGGCGCAGGAAATTTCCGTGGGAGATATTCTGCTGGCGCTGGAGGGAAATCTGGAAGCAGTCACCTGTCCCACATCTGAGGACGGTGAGGTGACGTGTTCTGCCGCTGACTGCTGTGTGACGCGACACGTCTGGCAGAAGGTCAACGACAGTATCATCAGCACGGTAAATTCCATATGGCTGAGCGATCTGGTTGAGGAGAGCCGCCGGCTGAGGGACCGCGGCATAGCGCCCGGAGGCGGCTGCATCAACTGACATGCCCGAGTAGAAGAAACGTATAAAGGAGAGTTTGAATATGATTTATTTAGATAATGCGGCGACCACGAAGACGGCACCGCAGGTAGTAGAGGCAATGCTGCCGTATTTCAGCGAGATCTACGGCAATCCGTCCAGTGTATATGAACTGGCGCAGAACGCAAAGAGCGCAGTGACGCAGGCAAGAGAGGATATCGCCTCTGTGATCGGAGCGCGCGCGCAGGACATCTATTTCACCGCAGGCGGAACCGAGGCGGACAACTGGGCGATCAAGGCAGCGTATGAGGCATATAAGAGCAAAGGGAACCATATCATCACGACGAAGATCGAGCATCACGCGGTGCTGCACACCTGTGAATATCTCGAGAAGACTCAGGGAGCAAAGGTAACGTATCTCGATGTGGACGAGAACGGTCTGGTACGCCCGGAGGATCTTGAGGCGGCGATTACGCCGGAGACCATCCTGATTTCCATTATGTTTGCAAATAATGAGATCGGTACAATTGAGCCGATTGCAGAGATAGGAAGAATCGCAAAGGAGCACGGCATTTTGTTCCATACGGATGCGGTGCAGGCATTCGGACAGGTGCCGATCCAGGTGGACGAGATGAATATTGATATGCTCAGCTCGAGCGCTCATAAGATTAACGGACCGAAGGGTATCGGATTCCTGTATATCCGAAAGGGCGTCAAGATCCGTTCCTTTATCCATGGAGGCGCGCAGGAGAGAAAGCGCCGCGCGGGCACGGAGAATGTTCCGGGCATCGTGGGCTATGGCTGTGCGGCAAAGCTGGCTGCGGAGACGATGCAGGAGCGCACTGCAAAAGAGATAGATCTGCGCGATTACCTGATCGGCAGAATTTTAAAAGAGATCCCGTATGTGCGTTTAAACGGTGACCCGAAGAGACGTCTGCCGAATAATGTAAACGTAAGCTTTCAGTTCATAGAGGGTGAGTCATTGCTCATCATGCTGGATATGGAGGGCATCTGTGCTTCCAGCGGCTCCGCCTGCACATCAGGCTCTCTGGATCCGTCTCACGTGCTCCTGGCTATCGGGCTTCCGCACGAGATCGCTCACGGCTCTCTGCGCATGACGTTAAGCGCTGAGAATACGAAGGAGGAGATGGATCTCGTTGTGGAGAAGTTAAAGGAGATCGTAGAGAAATTAAGAAGCATGTCCCCGCTCTATGAGGATTTTATGAAGAAGCAGAAAAAATAAAGAACGGAACCGCGCGGGTTTTTGCATAAGTGAAGTCCTGCGCGGAAACGATACAGAGAAGAATACGGAGGAATATATAAATGTACAGTGAAAAAGTAATGGATCATTTTCAGCACCCGAGAAACGTAGGAGAGATTGAAAACGCCAGCGGCGTCGGCACAGTGGGAAACGCAAAATGCGGAGATATCATGCGTATGTATCTCGACATTAACGATAATGGCATCATCCAGGACTGTAAGTTTAAGACATTCGGCTGCGGAGCTGCGGTTGCGACGAGCAGTATGGCGACGGAGCTTGTAAAGGGCAAGACGATCCAGGAGGCGCTCCAGGTAACAAACAAAGCGGTTATGGAAGCGCTCGACGGGCTTCCGCCTGTGAAGGTTCACTGCTCCCTGCTTGCGGAGGAGGCGATCCACGCGGCACTTTGGGACTATGCGGAAAAACACGGCATTAAGATCGAGGGACTTGTAAAGCCGAAGTCTGACATTCACGAAGGTGAAGAGGAAGAAGAGGAAGAGTATTAAAATGAGCAGAGGAACAGTTGCAGTCGGGCTATCCGGCGGTGTGGACTCCTCCGTAACCGCATACCTTCTGAAGCAGCAGGGATGGGACGTCATCGGCGTGACAATGCAGAACTGGGATGCCTCCTGCTCCGAGAACGATCAGGGCAGGGGCAGCAGCATGCAGAATCTTCTTGCGGACGCAAAACACGTGGCGGAGTATCTGGGGATTCCGCATTATGTTCTGGATACGAGAGAAGCATTTCACAGACATGTCATGAGCTACTTTGTGGATGAATACCTGCACGCCAGAACGCCGAATCCTTGTGTGATCTGCAACCGGTATGTAAAGTGGAGAGAGATTCTGAAGTTTGCGGACAGCCTCGGTGCAGACTGCTTTGCGACCGGGCACTACGCCAGAATTGAGCGGCTCGGCAGCGGCAGATATTCGGTGCGCAATTCCGTGAATGCGGCAAAGGATCAGACATATGCGCTGTACAATCTGTCACAGGAGCAGCTCGCACGCACAATGATGCCTATGGGAGACTACAGTAAGGATGAAGTGCGCCGGATTGCCGCACGTGCCGGTATTCCTGTGGCTGAGAAGAAGGACAGCCAGGAGATTTGCTTTATCCCGGACAACGACTACGCGTCGTTTGTCCGAAGAAGCAGCAATCAGGAGATCCCGGAAGGCAATTTCGTTGACAGGGAGGGAAATATCCTGGGACGCCACCGCGGCATCATCCACTATACCGTGGGGCAGCGCAAGGGATTAAATCTCTCAATGGGACGTCCAGTCTTCGTCACCGAGATCCGCCCGGAGACGAATGAGGTTGTGATCGGAGAGGCAGAAGATGTTTTTTCGACGGTTCTGAAGGCGGATCATCTGAACTTTATGGCAGTGGAGGACATCAGGAAGCCGTACTCCTGCACAGCGAAAATACGCTACGCGCATAAAGGAGCGCCGTGCGTGGTTGAGAGAACCGGGGAGGATGAGCTTACCTGTACGTTTGAGGAGCCGGTACGTGCCGTGACGCCGGGACAGGCGCTCGTGCTCTATGCCGGAGAATACGTTGCAGGAGGGGGGCTGATTCGATGATTTCGGATTACCATATGCACTCGGAATTTTCCACAGACAGCGATACGCCGATGGAGCTGATGGCAGAGAGGGCAATCGCGCTGGGGATGAAAACAATCTGTTTTACAGACCACATGGACATGGAGTTTCCAGGCGGGGAATTCCAGCTTGACACGCCGCTCTACATGACAAAGGTGAGAAGGCTGCAGAAAGAATACGAAGGGAGACTTGAGATCCTCTTTGGGGTTGAGCTGGGGCTTCAGAGCCACCTGGTCAGGATGCAGCAGGAGTATGTCTCCATGTATCCGTTTGATTTTGTCATAGGCTCCATGCATCTGCTGCACGGGCAGGATCCGTATGAGCGGAAGATTTTCGAGGGAAGGTCGGATGCCCAGGTATATGAGGAGTATTTTCTGGAGACACTGGAGAATGTGAAGAGGTTCTCGGACTTCCAGACGCTGGGGCATCTGGACTATGTGGTGCGTTACGGCGTCCATCAGGCCAGGGACTACTCCTACAGCCGCTATGCGGATATCATCGATGAGATTTTAAAGCTTTTAATCGAGCGGGGCATCGGACTGGAACTCAATACGGGAGGCATCAAATACGGGCTTGGATTCCCGAATCCGCACCCGGACATTCTGCGCCGCTACCGGGAAATGGGAGGCGAGATTGTGACTGTGGGCGCGGACGCACATAAGCCTGAGCATGTCGGATATGCGTTTGATCAGGCAGAGGAGTACCTTAAAACTGCAGGATTTGCTTACCGTACGGAGTTTCGCGGGAGAAAACCGGAATTTATAAAGATTTAACGCAGGTTTTTGGATGTTTTTTCAAATTGGACTTGAATTTTTGCCAGAAGTTAGGTAAAATAACAAATAGGTTGATGTTTCTTTAACAATCTATCATCATAGAAAAAAAAGGAACTCACAAGATTAATTACTTTTAGGAGGAATAAATCATGGCAGTAAAAGTAGCAATCAATGGATTTGGACGTATCGGACGTCTCGCATTCAGACAGATGTTTGGAGCAGAGGGATTTGAGATCGTAGCAATCAACGACTTAACTTCCCCGAAGATGCTGGCTCACTTACTGAAATACGACTCAACACAGGGCAAATATGCTTTAGCTGATAAAGTTACAGCAGGTGAAGACTCCATCACAGTTGACGGAAAAGAGATCAAGATCTACGCAAAGGCTAACGCAGCAGAGCTTCCGTGGGGAGAGATCGGTGTTGACGTAGTTCTGGAGTGCACAGGCTTCTATACATCCAAAGCAAAAGCACAGGCTCACATCGATGCTGGCGCTAAACACGTAATCATCTCCGCTCCGGCTGGAAATGATCTGCCGACCATCGTTTACAATGTAAACCATGAGACTCTGACAAAAGAGGATCACATCATTTCTGCAGCTTCCTGTACAACAAACTGCCTGGCTCCGATGGCAAAAGCATTAAATGATCTGGCTGCTATCAAGACAGGTATCATGTGCACGATCCACGCTTACACAGGCGACCAGATGACTCTGGATGGACCGCAGAGAAAAGGCGACTTAAGAAGAAGCCGTGCAGCAGCATGCAACATCGTTCCGAACAGCACAGGTGCAGCAAAGGCAATCGGTCTGGTTATTCCGGAGCTGAACGGCAAGCTGATCGACGCTGCTCAGCGTGTTCCGACCCCGACAGGTTCCACAACTATCTTAACAGCAGTTGTAGAGGGAAATGTTACTGTTGATCAGATCAACGCAGCTATGAAAGCAGCTTCCAACGAGTCCTTCGGATACAACGAGGACGAGATCGTATCCAGCGATATCGTAGGAATGACCTATGGTTCTCTGTTCGACGCAACACAGACAATGGTTCTTCCGCTGGACAACGGAACAACTCAGGTACAGGTTGTTTCATGGTATGACAATGAGAACTCTTACACAAGCCAGATGGTTCGTACAATCAAACACTTTGGCAAACTGTTAGGAGCTTAATTGTCTGAAATACACAAATAGACCTACAAAGGGTCCGGTCTTTAATCAGAGGACCGGACCCTTTTTCCTGTTTCAGGAGAAATATTTATCAAGGAGGCAAATACCAATGCTGAATAAAAAATCCATAGACGATATCAATGTAAAAGGCAAAAGAGTCCTGGTTCGCTGCGACTTCAACGTACCGCTGCAGGACGGAAAAATCACAGATGAGAACCGTCTCGTTGCCGCTCTTCCGACCATCAAGAAGCTGATCGCTGACGGCGGAAAGGTTATCCTTTGCTCTCACCTGGGCAAGCCGAAGGGAGAGCCGAAGCCGGAGTTGTCCTTAGCACCGGTGGCTGCACGCTTAACAGAGCTTCTGGGACAGGAAGTGAAGTTTGCGGCAGATCCTGAGGTAGTAGGACCGAACGCAAAAGCGGCTGTTGAGGCTATGAAAGACGGTGATGTAATCCTTCTGGAGAACACCCGCTACAGAGCTGAGGAGACGAAGAACGGAGAGGCATTCAGCAAAGAACTGGCTTCCCTGTGTGACGTATTTGTAAACGATGCATTCGGAACCGCTCACCGCGCACACTGCTCCAACGTAGGTGTTACAAAGTTCGTGGACACTGCAGTTGTGGGCTACTTAATGCAGAAGGAGATCGACTTCCTTGGAAATGCGGTAAACAATCCGGAGAGACCGTTCGTTGCCATCCTGGGCGGCGCTAAGGTTTCCAGCAAGATTTCCGTTATCAACAACCTGCTGGACAAGGTAGATACTCTGATCATCGGCGGCGGTATGGCATATACATTCTCCAAGGCAGAGGGCGGAAAAATCGGTACCTCTCTGTGTGAGGATGACTATTTACAGTATGCTCTGGATATGAAGAAGAAAGCTGCGGAAAAGGGCGTTAAGCTGCTTCTTCCGGTTGACAATGTAATCGGCGATGCATTCTCCAACGACTGCAACAGACAGGTTGTCAAGACCGGTGAGATTCCGGACGGATGGGAAGGAATGGACATCGGACCAGAGACAGAGAAGCTGTTCTGCGACGCTGTAAAAGATGCGAAGACCGTAGTATGGAACGGACCGATGGGCTGCTTCGAGATGCCGAACTTCGCGCATGGCACAAAGGCTGTTGCTGCAGCGCTGGCTGATACAGATGCAGTTACCATTATCGGCGGCGGTGATTCCGCAGCGGCTGTCAATATTCTGGGATACGGCGATAAGATGACCCATATCTCCACTGGCGGCGGCGCTTCACTGGAATTCCTGGAAGGCAAGGAACTGCCGGGCGTAGCAGCTGCAAACGATAAATAAGACTTTACAAAACGAAGAAAGAAGGTCATTCCCATGGCAAGAAAAAAAATCATCGCAGGAAACTGGAAGATGAACATGACTCCTACGGAGGCAGTAGAGCTCGTAAATACCTTAAAGCCGTTAGTGGCTAATGAGGATGTAGACGTGGTATTCTGCGTACCGGCAATCGACATTATCCCGGTCGTTGAGGCTGCTAAAGGCTCCAACATTCAGATCGGTGCAGAGAATATGTATTTTGAGGAGAAGGGCGCTTACACAGGCGAGATCTCTCCGGCAATGCTTACAGACGCAGGCGTAAAGTATGTCGTTCTTGGTCACTCTGAGAGAAGAGAGTATTTCGCTGAGACGAATGAGACCGTAAATAAGAAGATGCTCAAAGCATTCGAGCACGGAATCACTCCGATTATGTGCTGCGGCGAGTCTCTGGAGCAGAGAGAGCAGGGCGTAACGATGGATTTCATCCGTCAGCAGGTAAAAGTTGGTTTCTTAAATGTAACCGCTGATCAGGCTAAGACGGCTGTCATCGCTTACGAGCCGATCTGGGCAATCGGAACCGGAAAGACCGCTACAACCGAGCAGGCGCAGGAGGTATGCGCTGAGATCCGCAAATGCATCGCTGAGATTTATGACGATGCAACAGCAGCAGAGATCCGCATCCAGTACGGCGGCTCTGTAAATGCAGCAACCGCTCCGGAGTTATTCGCTCAGCCGGATATCGACGGCGGACTTGTTGGCGGCGCTTCTCTGAAGCCGGATTTTGGAAAGATTGTAAACTACAATAAGTAATTAAATCTTGTAATAACCTGAACGGGGAGACAGCAGATTTTTAGTGCTGTCTCCCTTGTTTTATATGGGGAACGGGATTTTCATCACAGAGATTTGAGAAAAGCAATATCATGCTGTGCGTGGGCGGGAACCATCTCTTCACGGAGCAGATACATGTCCGGGCGCTTCTCGTGCAGCCATTTGGAGATCGCTGTATAGTCGATAACACCCTCACCCAGCAGCGCCGGCTGATAATTTCCGGAGGCATCCAGTGTAAAGTCTTTGATGTGCATTGCAAAAATAAAATCTCCGATTGCTGATAACCATTCATTCCAGTAAGCATTCTGGTCAATCGAAGGGTCAGGCAGCAGATTCGATGCGTCAAAGATCAGCCGCATGTGCTGCGGGTCATCCACGGTATGCAGCAGATCCAGCGCTGCCTCAAGGTTTTCAAGCGGATGCCAGTACACCGGCTCCACAGCAAAGACGGCGCCGACACGCTGCGCTTCTTCAGCAATGCGCTGAATGCTGTCCTTCATATAAGGATACCAGACTTTCTTTTCTTCTGCGGTCAGATGCGGATATGCTGTCTCGGTACCAACCATCTTTGCACCGACCTCCTTGGAGTATTTTAGACACTTCTTAAATGTGTCAACTGCCTTGCTGCGGACAGCGTCATCCGGATTGCCGAGATCCATGTAGCAGCCGAAGACCGGAATATCAATGCCTGCATCCTCAAACGCTCTGCGGATTCTGCTTAAATGCTTCGGCGTGATGTCGTCATATGTATCAATTCCCAAGAAAGCCTTCGGAAGCGCCAGCTGTGCTGCCTGATAGCCCTCGTCGTGCAGAACAGCAGCGAGGCGCTCGATTTCCATTTTACCGTAGTCATGTGCGCGTACACCTATTTTCATCATTATACCTCCTGTTTTACAACAAAATTTTCAATTTTTATCAGTATACCACATAATTTCTTTACAAGCAGCAGAATTTTTTGTATAATTGAGAAAAATTATTCTATTTCAGAAAGTTTTGAGTAAAAAATCGATGGTAATAAAAACAATATTAAGCTTATATAAGGGAGATATCTATGCAGAGAAGATGGTTTGTCAGTTTGTGTTTAAGTATCGCAGTCTGGATGACAGGTCAGAATGTGCTGGCTGCGGGATTGGATGACAGTGATCTGCTGAACTCGCAGGACTATGAGAAAGCGGCGGCGTTAGAGCAGGAGATTTTAAGTATGGAGGAGGGGGAACTTGCGTATGACAAAGCGATAAAGGTCTATCAAAGTGTCGACGTATTTGACGATCTGACAACAGATGAGATATATGATGCCATGCAGCAGTCTGTTTATGAGTGGTGGGTACCAATCTATAACGGCGATAAAACCAGTATGATATCTTTTTATAAAATCCCTGAATTAAGTAAGGAGTCTGTCAGGGAAATAAAAAGGGGGATGAAAGACGGAAGTCTTCCGAGTGACGAACTGGAGAAAAGACAGGAAGAGGTTGGGAAATTTGCGTTTGGGATTCGGTGGTTCGATCACCATGCGGACTATATCCAGATGACCGAAGATGCACTGAGAGAGAATGGGATTTCTCTGGACGAGTCGGAGATATATTTTTTTGACGGTGGGCCTGGCGCTACCTACTCTTTGATGGCGCTTGTTATTTATGACGGAGAAAAATATGTGATCTCTCCGGATGAGGATATCGATGTCCGGAATACCGAAACGGGAGAGATGAGTGTGATCGAGACTGGAACCATGTTTTCTTACGATATTATGGTACTTAAAAGCACGGCGACAAGTACTCCGTGGCTCATCGGAGTTCTGACCGCGGCAGCGGTTATCGGCGGAGGTTGCGTGCTGCGGAAAAAGACAAGGAAGAGGAGAGGCAGCATAAAGCGTATGCAGAAGAAATTGTGACGAGATCGTTTCGATAAAGGGATTTCATGTAACGGTTCAGTACGGCTGAACTGTTGCGATTCCATTACGAAATACCGCAGATTTTCTTTACAAGCAGCAATATTTTTTGTATGATGAAGGAAATAAAAAGGGAAAAAGGATGAAGTTATGAAATATAAGATAGCTGTGTTTGACCTGGACGGTACGCTTACGAATAATAAGAAGGAAATTACGGAGCACACGAAAGAGGTGCTCCGTGCGTACCAGGAGGCGGGAGGTATCGTGGTGCTGGCTTCGGGACGTCCAACGCCTGGCGTTGCTCCTCTGGCAAAGGCGCTGGAGCTGGAGAAGTATCATGGATGTATGCTTTCATATAACGGAGGCAGAATCGAGGACTGCACGACCGGGGAGGCGCTCTTTGAGAGGATGCTTCCTGACGGCATGGTTGCTCGGTTAAGCGAGCTTGCGCGGCAGGAAAATGTAACGATCGTGACGTATCACGATAACGACATTCTGACGCCGAACCCCACGAATCAGTATGTGCATAAGGAAGAGATATGCACGGGTATGAAGGCAAAGTATGTGGAGGATCTTGGCGCTTACGTCGATTTCCCGGTTCCGAAATGTCTGATGATGGAGCATGGTGTCTACCTGGCACAGGTGGAAGCGCGTATGGTTAAGCTTCTGGGGGACGAGCTTGACGTATACCGTTCAGAGCCGTATTTCCTGGAATTTCTTCCCAAGGGCATCGACAAGGCGAAGTCCCTGGAGAGGCTCTTAAAATGTCTGGGGTACCGCAGGGAGGATATGATTGCGTTCGGCGACGGTTTCAATGATAAGTCTATGATCATGTACGCCGGCTGCGGCGTGGCAATGCAGAATGCGCAGGCGTCAATCAAGGCTGTGGCCGATTATATAACACTCTCCAATGAGGATGACGGCGTCGCCTATGTGATAGAAAATCTGCTGCAGGGGATTGACCTGGATACGCTGATAGGATGTTAATGAAATTTAAATCATTTTGGAACCTTTGCAAAGTCCAACCCGATGCAGGTTCCGGAATGTATAAGAGTTCCCTGGGATGTCCTCCTTACGGAGAGTGCTCAGGGAACTCTTTTATGTAAAATCTTACCGGTGTTTTGCGAGCAGCTTGTTGATCTTCTGCGTTGTGGAGCGAACCTTCTCTACAGAAACATCGTGGTTCAGAGTATCAATAATGCTTGCCAGATACTTGCCCATGCGCGCTGTCTCGTAATACGGACGGGTTAAAAGCTCCGGAATACGGTAATTCAGGTCTGTTGTGATGACTTTATGGATAATCTCCTTCTCGTAGTACTCGTCGAATTTATCAAGGCCGTCAGTGAACAGTCCGAATGTGGTGCAGACGAACACGCGGTTTGCCTTGCGGTCCTTTAACTGCTTTGCCACATCGAGCATACTCTCTCCGGAGGAAATCATATCGTCGATGATGATGACGTCTTTTCCCTCCACGGAGTCACCGAGGAACTCATGCGCTACGATCGGGTTCTTGCCGTTGACGATTGTAGAGTAGTCGCGGCGCTTGTAGAACATACCCATATCCACACCAAGGATATTGGAAAAGTATACAGCTCTCGCCATAGCCCCCTCATCCGGGCTGATGACCATAAGGTGATCGTTGTCCAGCTTGATGTCCGGCACAGAACGGATCAGAGCTTTTAAGAACTGATACGTGGGCATGAAGTTGTCAAATCCGGAGAGCGGAATCGAGTTCATCATGCGCGGGTCGTGGGCATCGAAGGTAATGATGTTGGATACGCCCATGCTGACGAGTTCCTGCAGTGCCAGTGCGCAGTCCAGGGATTCACGGCTGGTGCGCTTGTGCTGTCTGCTTTCATACAGAAACGGCATGATGACATTGATGCGGTGTGCCTTTCCGGTTGCAGCGGCGATGATGCGCTTCAGATCCTGATAGTGGTCGTCCGGGGACATATGATTCTCATACCCGTACATTTTGTAGGTGATACTGTGGTTGATAACATCAACCATAAGGAATAAATCCATACCGCGGACCGATTCGGTGATTTTTCCTTTGGCTTCTCCGCTTCCGAAACGGGGACAGTCACATCCGAGCAGGAAAGAATCTTCCACATAGCCTGACCAGTTGATGCTGTGGCTGTTGTTTGCTACAAGGTCATGGCGGAACTGTACAAGGTAGTTATTAACCTCAGACGCCAGATCCATGCAGCCTTTCAATGCGGCGATTTTCAGCGGAGCGACCGGAATAGAACGTTCCAGTAAGTCTAAATTTGCCATAGATGACCTCCAAATATTCACTTATTTCGATAAAAAAACCTATTTACTACCTATTTATAACATTTTACGATAATCGAGTCAAGGGTATAAATCAGTTTGGCTTGCAATTTATATACAAAGTTGCTATGATATATAGGATGAAACGGAGGAAAGAATGAAGAAGAACAGACATATAGTAGCAAACGTACAGCCCGGCAGCATTGCCGAGGAGCTGGAGATC
The DNA here is from genome assembly GCA_944384105.1 of uncultured Lachnospiraceae bacterium. GTDB lineage: Bacteria > Bacillota > Clostridia > Lachnospirales > Lachnospiraceae > Egerieimonas_A. The sequence continues at coordinate 19,721 of CALWSC010000093.1, forward strand.
ACGCCGGGAGACGAATTCCTGTCGATCAATGGTTCGGAGATTGAGGACGTGTTTGATTACCACTATCTGCTCAATGATGATTATATCGAGCTGCTCGTGCGCAAGAGCGATGGAGAGGAGTGGGAGCTGGAGATCGAGAAGGACTACGATGAGGATCTGGGTGTGGAATTTGAAAACAGCCTGATGGACGAGTACCGTTCCTGCAGCAACCGCTGTATTTTCTGCTTTATCGATCAGATGCCGCCGGGGATGCGGGATACGCTCTACTTTAAGGATGATGATTCCAGGCTGTCTTTTTTACAGGGCAATTATGTGACGCTGACAAACATGAGTGACCATGATATTGACCGCATTATCCGGTACCATCTTGCGCCGATCAACATTTCGTTCCATACTACGAATCCCGAGCTTCGCTGCCGGATGCTGAATAACCGGTTCGCAGGGGATATTTTTCCAAAGGTGAAGCGGCTCTGGGAGGCGGGGATTGAGATGAACGGGCAGATCGTATTATGCAGGGGCATCAACGACGGAGAGGAACTCGAGAGAAGTATCCGCGACCTGACAGAGTATCTGCCGCATCTGTCAAGTGTATCTGTTGTGCCGGTGGGACTGAGCCGGTACCGTGAGAACCTGTATCCGCTGGAGCCATTTACGAAGGAGGATGCGAGGGAAGTGCTTGCAATCCTGGATAAATGGCGCAGTAAGATGTACAGAGAGTATGGCAACCACTTTATCCATGCGGGCGACGAGTGGTATATCCTTGCCGGTCTGCCGATTCCGGAAAAGGAAGCGTATGACGGCTATCCGCAGCTGGAAAACGGAGTGGGGATGCTGCGCCTTCTTGAGGAGGAGATCCGTGAGGCGCTTGTTATCAGAAAACCGGACGACCGAAAGCATGAGATTTCCATTGCCACCGGAGCGCTCGCCGCGCCGTTTATCAGAAAGCATCTCGAAGCAGTCCGCGTCCTGTATCCCGGAATTACGGGAGAAGTCTATGCAGTGCGCAATGACTTTTTCGGGACATCCATCACTGTATCCGGACTTGTGACAGGGCAGGATTTAAAGAAGCAGCTTAAAGGACAGCGGCTTGGAGAGCGCCTTCTAATCCCGTGCAATATGCTGCGCGCAGGTGAGAATGTATTTCTGGACGATGTGACAGTGGAGGAGCTGGAGCAGTATCTGGGTGTGCCGGTGCAGGTCGTAGATCCCTCCGGAGAGGATTTCGTGCGCGCGGTCACAGAAGAAAAAATTGTAACTAAGCATAAAAGGAGACAAATTTATGAGCAAGCCGATTGTAGCAATCGTAGGACGACCTAATGTGGGGAAATCCACATTGTTCAACGCACTTGCCGGTGATAATATTTCCATCGTAAAGGATACACCGGGAGTAACAAGAGACCGTATTTACGCCGATGTGAACTGGCTGAATACGAATTTTACACTGATCGACACCGGAGGCATCGAACCGGACAGCAGAGATATCATCCTCTCCCAGATGCGGGAGCAGGCACAGATCGCGATAGACACTGCAGATGTGATTATCTTCATTGTGGACGTGCGCCAGGGTCTTGTGGATTCGGACTCCAAGGTCGCAGATATGCTCCGCCGCAGCAAGAAGCCGGTGGTGCTGGTGGTAAACAAGGTCGATAACTTTGACAAATATATGATGGATGTCTATGAGTTTTATAACCTGGGCATTGGGGAGCCATTTCCGATTTCCGCGTCCTCGAAGTTGGGTCTTGGAGATATGCTTGATGAAGTCGTCCGCCATTTTGACGAGGAGAAGCTTACCGAAGAGGAGGACGAGACGCCGAAGATCGCTGTAGTAGGAAAGCCGAACGTCGGCAAGTCCTCTCTTGTCAACAAGCTTCTGGGACAGAACCGCGTGATTGTCTCAGATATCGCCGGAACAACGCGCGACGCCATCGATACTGTGATTCGATGGAACGGCAGGGATTATACCTTTATAGATACCGCGGGGTTAAGAAGGAAGAATAAGATCAAGGAGGAGCTGGAGCGCTATAGCATAATCCGCACTGTGACCGCTGTGGACAGAGCAGATGTGGTTGTGGTCGTGATCGATGCGCTCGAGGGCGTCACGGAACAGGATGCCAAGATCGCGGGTATCGCCCACGAGAGGGGCAAGGGAATCATCATTGCAGTCAACAAGTGGGATGCAATTGAGAAGGATGATAAGACAATCTATAAATATACGAACAAGATCCGCGAGGTTCTCTCTTACATGCCGTATGCAGAGCTGATGTTTATCTCCGCACAGACAGGTCAGAGGCTTCCGAAGCTCTTTGAGACGATTGATATGATTCTGGAGAATCAGTCGCTGCGCATACAGACAGGAGTGCTCAATGAGATCATGAGCGAGGCGATTGCACTGCAGCAGCCGCCGTCCGACAAGGGTAAGCGATTAAAACTCTACTATATCACGCAGGTGGCGGTAAAGCCTCCGACATTTGTTATTTTTGTGAATGACAAGGAGCTGATGCACTTTTCCTATACGCGGTATCTGGAGAACAAGATCCGCGAGGCGTTCGGCTTCAGGGGAACATCGCTGAAATTTATTATACGAGAACGGAAGGAAAAGGAGAAATAAGTAATGGAACGCTTACTGTGTTTGGCGATCGGATATGTATGCGGGCTTTTGCAGACCTCCTATATCTACGGAAGAATGCACGGAATTGACATCCGAAATTACGGAAGCGGCAATGCGGGAACGACGAACGCACTGCGTACGCTTGGAAAGAAGGCAGGGCTGATTACGCTTCTGGGCGATGCGCTCAAATGTATTGCTGCGGTAGCAATTGCGTGGCTGATCTTTCACAACTCACATCCGGAGATGGTAAAGCTTCTGGAACTCTATGCCGCGGCTGGGACGATCCTGGGGCATAACTTTCCATTTTATTTAAAATTCCGCGGGGGTAAGGGAATCGCTGCTACAGCAGGGCTTCTCGCATCCGTGGATATACGCATCGGAGTTGTGGCTCTGGTCGTATTTATCATTGTATTTCTGGCAACTCACTACGTATCGCTCGGATCTATCATGGTATATGTCACATTTGTGGCCGGATTGGTGATTCTGGGGGAGAATCACGGCTATGCGATGGAGATGTCATACGTACGGGAGATGTATATAGTCGCCGCAGTGCTTGCCGTCATGGCAATTTACAAGCATCGGGCGAATATCCAGAGGCTGCTTGCAGGTACGGAGAATAAGACGTATCTCAGCAGCAAGAAAAAAGCAGGGCAGAGGTGAAAACTATGGCGAAAATCAGTATTATCGGAGCAGGAAGCTGGGGCACGGCGCTGGCATGGCTGCTGCACAACAACGGACATGAGGTGCGTGTCTGGTCAATCATGGAGGATGAGATCGAGATGCTTCGCACAAAACGCGAGCATGAACAGAAGCTTCCGGGTGTGAAGCTTCCCGAGGATATGGAGTTTACGACAGACTTGAAGGAAAGCTTAACGGACAGAGATCTGGTGGTTCTCGCGGTTCCGTCTCCATTTACGCGGAGCACATCGCAGAAGATGGCGCCGTATGTAAAGGAAGGACAGCTTATCGTAAATGTTGCAAAGGGTGTCGAGGAGGCGACGCTGATGCCTTTGAGCGAGATTATCGAGCAGGAGATCCCGCAGGCAAAGGTAGCGGTGCTCTCGGGACCGAGCCACGCGGAGGAAGTGGGAAAGGGACTTCCTACGACGTGTGTTGCCGGAGCGAAGACAAAGGAGACGGCGGAGTATATCCAGAACATCTTTATGAGCCCGGTATTCCGTGTCTATACGAGCCCGGACGTACTCGGCATTGAGCTGGGTGCTGCGCTTAAGAATGTGATTGCCCTTGCGGCAGGAACGGCAGATGGGCTTGGCTACGGGGATAATACGAAAGCGGCGCTGATCACGCGCGGTATTGCGGAGATCTCCCGGCTGGGCATCGCCATGGGGGCGAGGGCTGAGACATTCTTCGGGCTTTCCGGCATCGGAGACCTTATTGTAACCTGTGCCAGCGTTCACAGCAGAAACCGCCGGGCAGGCTATCTGATGGGCAAGGGCTACACCATGCAGCAGGCGATGGATGAGGTCAAGATGATTGTCGAGGGTGTTTACTCCGCAAAGGCAGCGCTCGCGCTCTCAAAGAAATATAACGTCGACATGCCGATCATCGTGGAAGTCAACCATGTGCTTTTCGACGGCAAGCCTGCAGCGCAGGCGGTCAGTGATCTGATGCTCAGAGACAGGAGAGATGAGATCGGAGCAGATCTTTGGTAAATATACTGAATAAAAAAAGAAGTCCGTGAGGGCTTCTTTTTTTATTCAGTATATCCGGCGGCAGTTATGAGGGATGTATCAAAAAGCAACCGCCGTCACATCATATGTTCTGAAAAGTCATTTGTCCGGTAGTTCTCATTTAAGGCGCTGATCGCCTGCATCTCGATCTCATTGAGCTCAAAATCCCAGACCGCTGCATTCTCCTCGATGTGCTGCGGCTGTACAGACTTTGGGATCACGGCAATGCCCCTCTGCAGCAGCCACCGAAGGTCCGTCTGGGCTGCCGACTTGCCATACTGGCTGCCGATCTGCTGCAGAACCTCCTTGTTCCGACAGGCACCGCGCGCGAGCGGGGAGTACGCCTGAACAGCGATGCCGTGCTCCTGGCAGTATGAGACAAGCTCCGTGTTGGCGCAGAGCGGATGAACCTCAATCTGGTTGACAGCAGGTGTAATATCCGAGATCTGAGCGAGCATCTCCAGATGGCGGATCTCAAAGTTGCTGACGCCGATCGCCCGTACTTTTCCGCTTCTGCAGAGCTGTTCCAGCGTTCTCCATGTCTCCAGATAGCAGCCCGGCACAGGAAAATGAATCAGATACAGATCGATATAGGAGAGCCCGAGCCGCTCAAGGCTCCTTAGCAGCGCCCCTTCAATATCCCCAAGCCGCTGAGCAGTGTTCCAGACCTTTGTGGTAATGAAGAGTTCCTCCCTGGGAACCCGAGAACTGTGCAGGGCGCGTCCCACATCGTCTTCATTCTTATATACGGAAGCTGTATCGATGAGACGGTAACCGTTTTCAAGAGCACAGCTTACCGCCTGCTGGGCATCATTCCCCAGCGCTTTATATACGCCAAGCCCCAACAGCGGCATTTCGACGCCGTTGTTGAGGCGGATCGTTTTTGAAATTTCTGCCATAACAAAATACCTCCTGATCTCTCAGTTCAGGTTATCATAGCATAAAAATGTGAAAAAAGTACAATGATTATATTACAATACTGTAACGCGCGGAAAAATTAAGAACCAGTGATGTCAGAAAGAAATATCATGACGCTGCAGTGATTCCGGGATAATGTAACATCATCCTTTGACGCGCTGTCCCGGATGAAACTTTTTGTAATATGGAAATTGGAACCAGCTCATTTTCGCGCGTTAAAAAGTTAACAAAGCAAAAAACCCAAGTGGAATTGTAGGATATTTTGACGGATATTTCCATCCCGATGAAAATATTTACATAAAATTTATACAGAAATCTGTCGCCGCTCTCTTGAATTTATCCCCCCTGTGGGGTATAATAACACATAATTGACAAAATAATATCATAGATTTCTGCGGTAAAAACGCAGATTCTGGTAGAAAGGAGACTACGGATGCACTTGTTAAAGGATGAAAACGGCAATGTGATCCCGCATGGGGAGCATCATCACCATGATGGAGAGCATGCCCATGACTGCGGCAGCGAGCATGGATGCCAGTCCTGCGGTGAGAAGAACTGCAAGGATGAGACTGTGGCTCTGCTCACTTATATGCTTCAGCATAATGAGCATCACGCTGCGGAGCTGGATCAGATGGCGGACAACCTTTTGAAGCTTGGCATGGATGACGCTGCAAAGCAGATCAAAGAAGGCGTGGCGGATTTCCAGAAGGGAAATATGCGCTTAAGCCTGGCACTGACGCTTGTGAAAGAACATATAAAGGAGGCGTAAGAGCGATGTGTTTGGCAACCGTTTATAAGGAAAGTGACAATACCGTTATCTGCCGCAATGTGAGCAGAATTGACGTGGACGGCGAGAAGATCACTCTGAGGGATATCCTCGGAGAGGAAAATGTCGTAACCGGACGAATCCTGATGGTGGATCTTGCGAACAGCGTAGTCAAGATTGTCTGCGACTGATGAGACGATCCTCATCGCAACCTGAATAAGGTGCCCTACAGACTGCTCAGAGAGATCTCTGCGCAGGCTGAAAATATATTTTTTAAGGAGGTGCCCTATGGCACATGTGATAGCAGTTGCAGGAAAAGGCGGAGTCGGAAAGACAACGCTGACAGGACTTCTGATCCAGTATCTCTGCGAACAGAAGAAAGGTCCTGTCCTTGCAGTGGATGCAGACGCAAATTCTAACTTAAATGAAGTGCTTGGCGTGGAAGTGGAAGCGACGCTCGGAGAGATCCGCGAGGAGATCGAGAGAGCAGAGATGTCCTCATCCAGTCCGATCCCGGCGGGAATGTCCAAAGCGGATTACGCGGAGTTCAAAATGAATTCGGCGCTGACGGAGGATGATGATTTTGACCTGCTGGTTATGGGAAGAACCCAGGGGAAGGGCTGCTACTGCTATGTGAACGGGCTGCTTCAGGCTCAGATGGCAAAGCTTCAGAAGAACTATGCCTACATGGTCGTTGACAACGAAGCAGGGCTCGAGCATATCAGCAGAGGAATTCTCCCGAACATGGAGACAGCGATCCTCGTAAGCGACTGCTCCCGCAGAGGAGTACAGGCAGCAGGAAGGATAGCGGAGCTGATTAAGGAGTGTGATCTGAAGCCGAAGAGCGTAGGGCTCATCGTCAATCGCGCTCCCGGCGGAGTGCTCAATGACGGAACCAGGGAAGAGATTGAGAAGCAGGGGCTGACGCTTCTGGGCGTTGTGCCGCATGACGACACGGTATACCAGTATGACTGCGACGGTACGCCGACCGTAAAGCTTCCGGAGAATTCCCCGGTGCGCGCAGCTATGAAAGAGATCGTTGCAAAATTAGGATTATAATACTGCTGCGAAGAAACTTATTGATAATAGGAGGAAAACAATGAGCGAATTCAAAATGACAACCGTAGAAGAGATGGAAGCGGCTACCACCCGTCTTCTGGAGACAGGTGCCAAGGTAGGAGCGGATGCCTGGCAGCTTCGTGTAAAGAACCAGACACCGCACTGTAAATTTGGCGAGCAGGGTATCTGCTGCCGTATCTGTTCCATGGGACCGTGCCGCATCACTCCGAAGGCTCCGAGAGGAATCTGCGGATGCGACGCACATGGAATCGTAGGACGTAATTACCTGAAGTTTACTGCAGGCGGTTCCGCTACACATTCCGATCACGGCCGTGAGATCTGCCATACCCTGTATGTATCTTCCAAAGACGGCGCGTACAAGGTAAAAGATCCTGAGAAGCTGATCCGCATCGCAAAAGAGTGGGGCGTTGAGACAGAAGGAAAAGACATCTACGACCTGGCGCATGAGGTTGCTGAGATGGGACTTATGGAGTATGGTAAGCCGTTCGGTACGCAGAGATTCTTAAAGAGAGCTCCGGAGTCTCAGCAGAAGCTGTGGAACGACAACGAGATCGCTCCGCGCGCAATTGACCGCGAGGTATCCTGCGCATTACATATGACCCATATGGGATGTTCTTCTCTTCCGGAAGCGCTTGTAAAGCAGTCTCTGCGCTGTGGACTGAGCGACGGATGGGGCGGATCCATGATGGGAACCGAGTTCTCCGACGTACTGTTCGGAACTCCGAAGCCTATTGATACTGAGGCTAACTTAGGCGTTATGAACGCTGAGAACGTAAACATCGTCGTTCACGGACATGACCCGAGCCTTTCCGAGATGATCTGTGAGTATGCGGACGATCCGGAGATGATCGCATACGCAAAAGAGATGGGAGCAAAGGGAATCACTGTATCCGGTGTCTGCTGTACATCCAACGAGGTTGCTATGCGCCGCGGTATCCCGATGGCAGGTAACTTCCTGCAGCAGGAGAACGTAGTTCTGACTGGCGCCTGTGAGGCCATCGTAGTCGATGTTCAGTGTATC
>CALWSC010000094.1 GCA_944384105.1 uncultured Lachnospiraceae bacterium
GGAGCTTTTGTAATCCATCGGAAAGACTGGTCTGGTACGATAGAGACAGGAAAAGGAGGCAAAGTATCATGAAAGAAATTTTGAAAACAGAACATTTGTGTAAATATTACGGAAGAGGCGAGAATCAGGTAAAAGCGCTCGATGAAGCTTCGCTGTCCGTCCGGCACGGAGAATTTGTCGCTGTTGTCGGGAAATCCGGCTCCGGAAAGAGTACGCTGCTGCATTTGCTCGGCGGTCTAGATACTCCTACGAGCGGAAGCGTTTTTGTGCGTGGGCAGGATATTTCCATGCTGAAGGAGGACGAGCTTGCAGTGTTCAGGAGAAGGAAGATCGGTTTTGTATTTCAATCTTTTAATCTCATATCCTCAATCAATGTCTGGGAGAATATCGTCCTTCCTCTGGGACTGGACAACAAGAAGCCGGATGAAAGCTATCTGAAAGACCTTATCACCACTCTGGGAATTTCCGAGAAGCTGCATAGTCTTCCCTCTCAGCTCTCCGGCGGACAGCAGCAGCGTGCCGCGATCGCCAGAGCGCTCTCGTGTCGTCCGGACATAATTTTAGCTGATGAGCCGACTGGAAATCTCGACAGTCGCGCCAGCGATGAGGTGGTATCGCTTCTGAAATCCTCATCCGAACGGTACGGGCAAACAGTTGTGATGATCACGCATGATGAGGAGATCGCTCAGATTGCTGACCGGATACTGGTGATTGAAGACGGAAGGGTGGTGGAGCGCGTATGAACAGGACAATTCGCATGCTTGCACTGTCAAAGGATAGGCAGAATAAGGTGAGGAGCCTTCTGATCATGCTTACGATATGCCTTACCACTATGCTGCTGACGGCAATCTTTTCCATAGGGTACGGCGCGCTTGACTTTGAACGGCAGAACGCGGAATTGCTCTATGGGGGATATTACGGTGCGCTGTCGCGTCTGTCCGCCGGAGAGGCAAAGGCTGTAGCAGAGAGAGGAGAGGTTGCCGATTCAGGGCTTTCTGCATATGCCGGTGAGGTGCAGACCGACGAAAAGCTTTTGCTTAATCTGGTCTGGACAGACGAGGCGTGCCGCAGGATGAGCGGAACGACCGCACGTCTTGCCAGCGGCTCATACCCGTCAGGGGGAAATGAAAATGAAATAGCTGCCCAGCCCGGCTTTTTCCGCGCGATTGGCGCTGGAGATGTCCGACCAGGCGATACAGTTACTATGATGGTGCGGCGTGATCTGGATTCCTTTTATGAGCCCGTAACATTTACTGTCAGCGGAATTCTGGAAGAAAACCCGGGGGAACGCGCCGTCAGAGGCTATGCGGCATTCGTGTCAAAGGAATTTCTTGAGAGTTTTCAGAAAGCTGAGAATCTGCAGTATACGGTGTATTTTACAGTACACGATACGGTAAAGATGGACAATAATAACTATACGGACGTTTTAAAGAAACTCGTATCCAACTGGGGCTTTGATCCGGATCGGCTGGCAGTCAACTCTACTTATCTGCGATTTTCTCTGGATCCGGGATTTGAGATGCTGGCAGGATGCTTTCTGATCGCAGCAGTGGTAATCCTGTTCTCCGTGCTGGTGGTGTACAATATCTTTCAGGTTGGCGTTGCTCAGAGCATCCGGGAATACGGGAAAATCAAAGCCGTGGGCGCTACCCGCGCACAGCTTCGCAGGCTGATTTTCTGGGAGGGCATGGCGCTTTGTATCCCAGGCATCCTGCCGGGACTGGCGGCGGGATGCCTCATTCCATGTCTGCTTCTGCCATGGCTTACGAAGCTCCCGAAGACAGATGAAGAACTTGCGCAGATCATTCCTGTCTATCCGTGGGTTCTTGTGCTTGCAGCGTTTCTGTCACTGGGAACTTCAGTGCTGGGCGTAATGCGCCCCATGCGCGCCGTCGGAAAAATCAGCCCGATGGAGGCAATACGCTATCAGACCGGGAACTGCCCGGCAGGAAAGTGCAGAGTGAGAAAGGGGTACCGAACGATGTCTGTCTGGCACCTTACGCTGTCGAATATCGCGGCGAATAAACGCCGGACGGCGGCGACAATTCTGACAATGGGGCTCTCTTGCGTGCTCTTTATCACGCTTTCCGCTTATGCAGGAAATATCGACGAGGAGTATGAGGCTCGAAAGGATGTGCGTCACGGACAATTTGCGCTTTCCCTTGACTATTCTCTGTCCGACAGCGCATATCCTGAAAATAATCTCGATCGTGTACTGGGTGAAAAGCTGCTTGGAAATGGGATGATAGAACGCATCCGACAGATTCCCGGAGTGACCTCTATTACATCGCAGCTCTGGATGGCGGGAAAAAACAGCGGAGAGCTCGAGAGCGTATCTGTGCTCTCGCGGAATGAATTTGAAGCGTATGCCGATGAGGACAGCTATCTGGGAGAAAGAGATTACAATGAAATTTCCCGGGAAGGCGGAATTATATACGGACGTTCTTATTTCATGGAGGAAAACGGCTATGTACTTGGAGATGAGATAAGCCTTGCACTCACAGACGGAGAGCAGGAGAGGGAATTTACGGGCCCTTTGGCAGGAGCTGTCCTGCTGGGAGATACGACATGGATGATCACGGAGGATACCGTAAGAGAGCTGTCCCTGTCCGGCGAATCAATCGGCCGGATCTGGATTGACTGCGCTCCGGAAGATGTATCCGAAGTGGAAACGGCACTTCAGGAACTGACGCTTGGCGCTGCCCATCTGTCGATGGACAGCTATGCGGATGCGCTTGATCTGGCAAAGGCGTCATCATCTATGCTAAGGGTGTTGATTTACTCTGTTCTGGGACTTTTGGGGCTGATTGGCTTCTTCAATATGGCAAACACGCTGATCGTTAGCATCATTACCCGCCGGAGAGAATTCGGAATTCTCCAGGCGGTCGGTATGACCCGCCGTCAGATGAATATCAGTCTTCAGCTTGAAGGAATTCTTTTTACCGCCGGAACCAGCCTGACCGCTCTTCTGGTTGGTATTCCTGCAGGGTATGCCCTGTTTTTATATGGAAAGAGCAAGGCGCAGTACGGATTAAATGAATTTCATCTTCCGTGGACAGAGATTGTTCTGTTTCTGGCGGCCGTATTTCTGCTTCAGCTGGTACTGTCCTGGGTGCTGAGCAGAAATCTGAAGAGAGAATCGGCAATTGAGAGAATAGGCGGACAGGAGTAGAAGCAGAATGACAGGAACTCATGCACCTGCTTCTAACATCTCCTGCAGGTACTGCAGAAAAAGTTTTGCAGCTTTGGAAAATACCTGATACTTTTTCCAGACAATAAAACCGTGAGCCTTCAGCTGCGGTGAAAAAGGACGAAAGCATAGATTGGTTCCCTGAGTATTGATGAGCTTATCATAGCACAGGGCATATCCAAGTCCTTCATCCACCAATAGAGAAGCGTTAAAAATAAGATTATAGGTGGCAACAATATGCAGCTTTGATTCTTCCCGCTGAAGCCAACGTCCCAAATAGAGATCGTCCCCCTTTTGATGGGAAACGATTAACGGTTTATCCCACAGATCCTCCGGACAGATGGTTTCTTTTTCAGCTAAGGGGGAATCCCTGCGCATTAAAACGCCCCAGGTGTCCTGGATGGGAAGCGGAATTGCCTCATATTTCTGAGTATCAATTTCCGTAAAAAGCAGCCCGAAATCAATAAGACCTTTATCCAGATATTCCAACACATGTTCCGCATTGCCGCTGGAAATGTGGTACTGGATATCTGGATATTTTTTTTGCAGCTTTTTGGCAACGATAGCGAATAAACGTACAATTTCGGTCTCCCCCGTTCCGATAAATACATTGCCGGCAATCGTCTCATCGGATTGCATGATCTCATTTTCTGTCCGCCTGACAAGCGAAAGAATTTCCTCGGCCCGTTTGCGAAGAATCATCCCTTCTTCTGTCAATATGACTTTGCGTGAGCCTTTCACTCCCCGGATGAGAAGCTGTTTTCCTAACTTATCCTCCATGTTTTTTAATTGAGTGGACAATGCGGGCTGAGAGATGTGCAGGGATTCTGCCGCTGCGGTAATATTTTGCTCTCGTGCTACCGCTAAAAAATATTCCAATAAACGCAGTTCCATTTGGATCGCCTCCTGCCATCAGTATAGAGAGAATTTCCATAAAAGTCAATTATGAAAATTGATAATGAATAAGTATTTGATATAAAACTGCAGACGTTTGTCCTGTTGGCGGAAAAATAAAGATAATTACATTTGATTTTGTTATGGAAAACAATAGAACATAAGTATTTGATATTTACCTTTTCAGATGTTAAACTAATGGTATAAAAGGATTCCTTTGGCTTGGTACCTTGCCGGCCGCAGAAAGCTTATCTGCTTTATCAGAGACAAAACAAATAATTAGAAAAAATAAACAGGAGGTTTCCATATGAGAACAATTCAGAATCAGACTTTTGACGCAGAGAGAGCCCTTTATGGCAGCAGCGATATTTTGGTAAAGGACTGTTCCTTCGACGGTCCCGCAGATGGGGAGAGTGCTTTCAAAGAATGCCAAAACGTGCAGGTGGAACACAGCTTTTTTAATCTGCGATACCCTTTCTGGCATGACCATGGCCTTACCAGCCGGGATTCGGAGATGACGGAACTTTGCCGGGCGGCACTGTGGTATTCGGATCATATCACGCTGGAGTGTACAAAGCTTCACGGTATCAAAGCCCTGCGGGAATGTGCCGATGTAAAGATGACAGGCTGCGACGTTATTTCTCCGGAGTTTGGCTGGTCAGTCCATCATATCGAGATGGAGGATTGTGACGCAGAGAGTGAATATTTTATGATGCGCTCTTACGGTCTGCACTTTACGAATGTACGCATGAAGGGCAAATATTCCTTCCAGTATATTGAAGATTCTGTTTTTGATAACTGTACCTTTGACACTAAGGATGCTTTTTGGCACGCCAAAAATGTCATTGTCCGCAACAGTGTTGTAAAAGGCGAGTACCTGGCCTGGTACTGCGAGAATGTCACTTTTGAAAACTGCAGGATTATCGGCACGCAGCCTCTGTGCTACTGCAGGGGATTGAAGCTCATAAACTGTGAAATGATTGACTGCGATCTGGCCTTTGAGCGCAGCGAGGTAGAGGCAGACATTACGACGCCGGTTATAAGCATTAAAAATCCTCTTCCTGACAGCCGCATTATTGTACCGAGTGTTGGAGAAATCATCCGGGATATTGAGGAAGGAACCGGAACTGTAGAGGTGCGCAAACAGGAGGCTGAAAACGCCGGTGTCTGTGCATGAGAGAGTAAAGGGGAGACCTCAGGGTCTCCTTTTTGACGGGACCGGGGTTTTCAGCGGCGGATTTTTTGTCAGGCTGTTTATTGAAAGATACATTGCAAGTTTTCCCAACTCTGTGGTAAACTACTGAAAAAGGTATAAAAAGGAGAAGGAATGAAGTATGGGAATTACAGAAATCAGAGATGAAATTGTAAATGGAAGTACCTTCCTTGGAATCGAGTTGGGGTCGACGAGGATTAAAGCGGTTCTGATCGACAGCCGTCATGCACCGGCTGCGTCGGGAAGTTATGCGTGGGAGAACAGCTATGTGGATCATATCTGGACATATCCGCTTGAAGAGGTCATTAGCGGACTGCAGGCGTGCTATCGTGATCTGGCTCAGAATGTGGAGCGTCAGTATGGAGTGCCCCTTCAGCGCGTGGGAGCGCTTGGAGTCAGTGCGATGATGCACGGATATCTCGCGTTTGACAGAAACGGCAGGCTGCTGGTACCGTTCCGTACCTGGAGAAACAGCATTACCGGTGAAGCTGCAAAGAAGCTCACAGAACTGTTCGGATATAATATCCCACAGCGCTGGAGTATAGCTCATCTGTATCAGGCGGTCTTAAACGGTGAAGAACACGTTGCGGATATTGACTATCTGACGACGCTGAGCGGATATATTCACTGGAAGCTTACGGGACGCAGGGTGCTTGGCATCGGGGATGCATCGGGAATGTTTCCAATTGACACCGGGCGGAAAGACTATCATGCAGCGATGCTGGATCAGTTTGATCATCTTGTGGAGGAGAAAAATTATCCGTGGAAAATCCGCAGACTGCTTCCCCAGGTGCTGACGGCAGGGGAAGATGCCGGCACGCTATCCGAAGAAGGGGCACTGCTGCTGGATCCTACCGGAGCCCTGCAGCCCGGTGCCATGCTGTGTGCGCCGGAAGGGGACGCCGGAACCGGGATGGCTGCAACAAACAGCGTTGCCGTGCGTACGGGAAATGTCTCTGCCGGAACTTCCATATTCGCAATGCTGGTATTGGAGCGCGAACTTACGAAAGTATATCCGGAACTGGATCTTGTGACAACACCCGCGGGCGATCTCGTCGCGATGGTACATGCGAACAACTGCACTTCGGATATCAACGCCTGGGCCGGAATTTTCCGGGAGTTTGCCCGCGATATGCACATGGAGCTCTCAGATGACAGGCTATTTACCTATCTCTTTGAGAAAGCTATGGAAGGAGATGCCGACTGCGGACAGCTTCTGTCTTATTGCTATCTCTCCGGAGAGAATATAACCGGTGTGGAAGACGGCAGACCGATGTTCGTGCGTATGCCGGACAGCCGGTTTACGCTGGGAAACTTCATGCGCACACACCTGTATTCCGCGCTTGGAGCTTTGAAAATAGGCATGGATATTCTCTTTAAGGAAGAGCACGCCTCTCTTGACCGTCTGATGGGACACGGAGGATTCTTTAAGACTCCGAAAGTCGGACAGCAGATCATGGCGGACGCCATGGAAGTGCCCGTAAGCGTCATGGAAACAGCCGGTGAGGGCGGTGCCTGGGGTATTGCGCTGCTCGCCGCATACCGAAAAAACCATAAGGACGGCGAGACGCTGGATCAGTATCTGAACAGCCGTGTATTCTCAGGGGTAAATGGCTCCACCGTGATGCCGGATCCGGAAGGCAGCGCTGGATTTTGCTCTTTTATGGAGCGTTACCGCCGTGCACTGCCGGCACAGCGTGCGGCTTCCGAGACATTATATTAAATCGACAGGAGGAATACTACAATGCTGGAGAAGTTAAAGCAGCAGGTATACGAGGCAAATATGCTTCTGCCGAAGTACGGCCTTGTCACTTTTACCTGGGGAAATGTAAGCGGTATCGACCGCGCATCTGGACTTTTTGTCATTAAGCCAAGCGGCGTGGAGTACGAAAAGCTCACGCCTGAAAGCATGGTTGTGGTCGATCTGGAAGGAAAGGTGGTGGAAGGAGATTACCGCCCGTCCTCAGATACGCCCACCCATGCAGTACTGTACCGCGCATTTCCGAAGATCGGCGGTATCGTCCACACACACTCCCAATGGGCGACAAGCTGGGCGCAGGCGGGGCGTTCGATTCCCTGCTATGGAACAACGCACGCGGATTATTTCTATGGGGAGATCCCCTGTGTGCGCACTCTGACAAAAGAGGAAATTGAGGAGAACTACGAGAAAAATACGGGCGTGCTGATAGCAGAGTATTTCAAAGACAGGGACTTTACGGCAGTTCCGGCAGTTCTCTGCAAAAATCACGGACCGTTTGCATGGGGAAAGGATGCGCATGAGGCGGTTCACAATGCAGTTGTTCTGGAGGAGGTTGCGAAGATGGCGCTTCGCTGTGAGCAGATCAACCCGCAGGTGCGTCCGGCGCCGCAGGAGCTGCAGGATAAGCACTATTTCCGCAAGCACGGAGCAAATGCATATTACGGACAGAAGTGAATCCATCACCATGAGGGGCAGCTCTAACAAAGAGCTGCCCCTCATGCATTCGGTTTCTTTGTGAATATTTGGTTTACAGGAGCACTCCTGGCAGGAAATACTCCAGACAGCCGTGTTGTGCGCTTAAAAGCTGTGCTTCCAGACGTTCTCCGGAATCCGCTGCAAACAGCCGGACTTTCTGGGAGAGCAGCGCGTGCTGCAGCTCCGCATAATTTCCGGCAAGTGCGAAAAGCGTGCGGACTTTTACACCCTTTTTGCTTTCGGATTTTTTCAGATGCCGGCGCAGCTGCCTGACCGTCAGATTGCCGTACAGCGCTGCAGCCGCATGTAAGAGTACCTGATCCGTATGAAGTGCCGTCCTGCGGCGGAAAAAGAGAGGATGAACTTTATCCTGCTCCATATAATAACGGGTAAAGTCCTGATCTTCCCCGAAAGAAATTCCTGACTGCATCCAGCTTTGCTCAAGTGATTCATGGCAGATCAGCCCCAGAAGGTATGCAAGCTGCACCGCATTCTGCGGCTCTTTCAGCTCTCTTACGCTTCTGTGATCCGGCGTCCCATACAGTCCCAGCTCGAACGCATCTCTGTGTTCACGCGCTGCCCTTGCAGGCGTTTCGGGAAAACACTGCAGCATCTTTTCTCCGAATTTTCTATGAATATACATCGATGGCATAGTATCTACCCCTCTGTCTTTTGTTGCCTTATTCTACCGCATTTATACGCATGTTTTCATGAAGAAGAGTTTAAATATATGTAAAAGATGGCTGAAGTTTCCATTTCTGCAAGCGCCGCATATAGTAATTGAGAGATCACAGTAAATGGATGTCAGTGCATGTGAAAACAGATTTCTATAGATTTTCCGTCCTGGGCGGCGATATGAGGCAGGTATACCTTGCGAAACTTCTGGCACAGCAGGGTCATGACGTGACGGTATACGGGCTGTGCGCACCTGCCGGGGATTCCCATGGACGGATGGTGACAGAAGTTAAGACATTAAAGAAGGCAGCAGAGGCCGCCGATATTCTGCTGTGCCCCACGCCGTTTCTGAAAGCGGGGAAAGTCTTTTTTCAAAATCCTGAAGATGCAGCTTGTCCGGAAGAATTTCTTTCAGAGGTTTGTTCCGGAAAACTGATAATTGCGGGCGCAATTTCAGAGCAGCTGCGGGAAAAAATGCGGGAACAGGGAGCCGAATGCTTTGACCTGATGGAGGATGAGACGGTCGCTGTGCGAAACAGCATTGCGACAGCAGAGGGAGCGATAGCAGAAGCAATTATCCAAAGTCCCTATAATTTGAGTGAGAGCCGCTGTCTGATCCTCGGGTACGGCAGATGCGGCACGGCTCTCGCCGCATATTTAAGATGCCTCTGCCGCAGCCTTACAGTGTGCGCCCGCAGTCCGGCCGCGCGCGCCAAAGCCGCTGTCTGCGCGGATGAGGTCACAGACTTTAAGAATCTCTATCGTGTGCTGAAGCGCTCTGATCTGATTTTCAATACGATTCCCTGTGAAATCTTAAACCGCCATATGGTAAAGCATATTCCTTCGGAAAGTCTGATTCTCGACCTGGCGTCAGCTCCGGGCGGTGTAGATCTGGATGCCGCAAAAGAGTGCGGCGTCCGCGCAGCTGCGTGCCCCGGGCTTCCGGGAAAATATGCACCTGCCGCATCAGCCTCTGTTCTCGCCGATGCGGTTCTTAAAATACTCTCCGGGCGGGATTATCCGGCGTATGCCGGCGCCGGCAATATGGCCGCCGGCGCTCCCGCAGATTGATGTTAAAGAATAATTACTGGGAGGGCTTCTTATGTGTCTGAAGGGAAAAACCATTGGAATCGCTTTTACGGGCTCGTTCTGTACGTATGCAAAAGCATTTGAACAGCTTGCAATACTGGCACAGACAGATGCCGAAATCCAGACGATCTTCTCGAATGCGTCGCAGAGCTTTGACAGCCGCTTCGGGAAGGCGGAGGATTTTATAAAAAGAGCGGAAGAGATCACGCAGCATCCGCCGATTCTGACAATCCCGGATGCTGAGCCGATCGGGCCGAGCGGGTGTCTTGACCTGCTTGTTATTCTGCCGTGCACGGGGAATACGATCGCCAAGCTTGCAAACGGCATCACGGATTCACCGGTGCTCATGGCAGCAAAGGCGCATCTCAGAAATGAAAAGCCTCTGCTCTTATCCGTGTCCACGAACGATGCGCTGGGCATGAATATGAAAAATATCGGGCTTTTAATGAACACGAAAAATATTTACTTCGTCCCGTTCGGACAGGATAACCCCGCAAAAAAACCGAATTCTATGACAGCCAGAACCGATCTGCTGCTGCCATCCATCGTCGCAGCATTAAACGGAAGGCAATACCAGCCTGTTATTCAGTAAACCCATATGCACCTGGTAAAAGGAGGAATTGCTTATGTGCGGAATCAGCGGCTTCTGCCGCATTGGCGGCGGATTTGACAGCGAGCCCGAACGGTGGCTGCGCTGCCTGGAAAATATGAACCGCACACTAAAGAGAAGAGGGCCTGACGATGATGGCGTCTGGCTGGGAGAGCACTGCGGGATGGGGCATGTCCGCCTGTCTATTATCGATCCTGTGACCGGGCACCAGCCTATGGTGCGCACCAGGTCGGGACGCACCTGCGCACTGGTGGTGAACGGAGAAATTTATAATATGGCATCACTGCGGCGTGAGCTTGAGCGTGAGGGAGCTGTGTTTGAAACGGCAAGTGATACGGAGGCATTGCTGCACGGATATATGCTTCAAGGGGTTTCTTATCTGGAAAAACTGAATGGAATCTTCGCGGCCGCGCTCTGGGATTCAGCATGTGATACGTTCTATCTCTTTCGGGACCGTCTGGGAATCAAGCCGCTGTTTTATACCATGCAGGATGATACGCTGGTCTTCGCCTCGGAATTAAAGGGAATTTTGGCGTATCCCGGCACAGAAGCTGTGCTGGATCAGGACGGACTGTGTGAAATCTTTGCGCTCGGTCCGGCGAAAACGCCCGGCAAGGGAGTATTTAAGGGAATGTATGAAGTTCTGCCGGGTCATTATCTGGCTCTTTCACGGCAGGGACTCCGTGATATCTGTTACTGGAAGCTTCACAGCCATCCCCATGAAGATTCCTTTGAAGAGACAGTGCATAAGACCTCATATCTTGTGGAGGATGCCGTAAAGCTTCAGATGCTTTCCGACGTTCCGATCTGTACTTTCTTATCCGGGGGAGTCGACAGCAGCATCGTCACTGCAGTCTGTGCCCGCGAGATGAAGAAGCAGGGTAAGATACTTGATACTTTTTCCTTTGATTTTGAGGGAAACGGACAATACTTTAAGGCTAATGCGTTCCAGCCCAGCCGTGACCGCCCGTATGTGGAGCAGATGGCAGAGTTCTGCGGGACGAATCACCGCTTTCTCGAATGCGGAAACGAGGAGATGATTTCCTGCCTGTATGATGCTGTCAGAGCGCGCGATCTGCCGTGTATGGCGGATGTGGAGTCCTCGATGCTGTATTTCTGCTCCCAGGTTGTAAAATACGACAAGGTGGCACTGACCGGTGAGTGCGCAGATGAGATTTTCGGCGGTTACCCGTGGTTCCATACAAAAGAGGCATTCGAGACGGACGCCTTCCCATGGTCGCAGACCATAAAGCCGCGTCAGGCGCTTCTGTCCGACGAGCTGCTCGAAAGCCTTCCGATGGAAGCATATGCCCGCGCCGCCTATGAGCAGACAATCCGGGAGACGCCCGTCTGCACGGAGGACAGCGCGGAGGAAAAACGCCGCCGGGAGATTGCATGGCTGAATCTGAGGTGGTTCATGGCAACGCTTCTGGACCGGATGGACCGCACGAGTATGTATGCAGGACTGGAGGCGCGTGTGCCTCTGGCAGATCACAGAATCGTGGAGTATATCTGGAATGTGCCGTGGGATATGAAGTGTCCCGATGGAACCGTCAAGGGGCTGCTGCGCCATGCAGCCAAAGGGTGGCTGCCCGATGAGATCCTCTGGCGCAGAAAGAGCCCCTATCCGAAGACATACCACCCGGATTACGAGAAGACACTCGGGAAGATGCTTCTGGAAGTGCTTGCAGACCCGAACGCGCCGCTTCGTCCCCTGGTGGATCTGCAAAAGGTGCACGCCTTTTTGGAAAGTCCCTCTGACTACGGAAGACCGTGGTACGGACAGCTCATGGCAGGGCCGCAGATGCTGGCATATCTGCTGCAGGTCAACGATTGGATGAAGGAGTACAATATTCAGATTGTGTAAGCGGACAGCGGGAGAGACGTAAGTGCATCTCCCGCTTTTTCAGGCTCCGGAGACGGATACTATAAGAAATGTGTTTTGGGGCTTTTCTTTTTCTCAGAGAGGCGTATAATAAAAAATTGATTTGCATTATCTATATTTTTACATACGGAGGAAAGTATTATGCAGCATATGTTCTCGAACAGAGATTTGAGAAAGCTTCTTATCCCTCTTGCCATTGACCAGCTATTGAATACAATGATGGGAACTGTGGGTACACTGGTTGTCAGCAACCTGGGGTCAGCCGCAATTTCTGCGGTCAGCCTTGTAGATTCAATTAATATTTTAATCGTGCAGGCCTTTTACGCTCTGGCAGCGGGAGGAACCGTTATCTGCTCTCATTATCTGGGCTGCTCCGACCGGGAGCACGCGAAAAAGGCGGCAAAGCAGTTGATTTTTATTACTTTTGTGTTGTCCGTTATCATAGCGGCGCTGTGCATTGTGTGCAACCATGCGCTGCTGCATCTGATCTTTGGCGAAGTGGAGCAGCAGGTCATGGTCTATGCCCGCCAGTATTTTCTGATTTCCGCGATCTCGTATCCGTTTATAGCACTGTATGATGACGGCGCGTCAGTCCTCCGCGCCCAGGAAAACAGCCGGCTGCCGATGCAGATCTCGCTGTATTCCAATCTGATTAACATCGCGCTGAACTTTCTGTTTGTATGGGGAATGCATTTGGGCGTCATGGGTTCTGCGCTTGCGACGCTCTCGGCGCGTATTTTTTCTACCGTATTCGTACTTGTCTGCCTGAGATCCCCGAAATTGGCAATCAGCCTGGAACATTACCTCGATATCCGACCGGACTGGGGGCAGATTAAAAAGATTCTGTATCTTGGTATTCCGTCCGGTATCGAAAACAGTATGTTTCAGTTCGGAAAGCTTGCGCTGCAGTCTACGGTCTCGCTGATGGGTACAGCGGCAATAGCGGCACAGGGAATGGCAAATACGATGGAAAATCTGAATGGTATTCTTGCCATTGGTATCGGCATAGGTTCCATGACTGTGGTAGGTGAGTGTCTGGGAGCAGGGAGAAAAGATGAGGCGGTCTATTATATCAGAAAGCTGAGCTGGATAGCGGAGATAGTCCTGGCTGTCAGTTGTCTGGTGCTTTTTATTCTGGTACATCCGATTACAAATTTCGGCGGTATGGAGCCTGAGAGTGCAGAAATGTGCATATTCATGGTGACATGGATCTCTATCATTAAGCCGATCGTATGGACGCTCTCTTTTATCCCCGCGTATGGTCTCCGTGCGGCAGGCGATGTAAAGTTTACCATGCTGGTTTCTGCGGCATCAATGTGGCTGTGCCGCGTAAGTTTGGCCATTTTCCTGGCGCGTGTGATGGGATTTGGACCGATTGCGGTGTGGATTGGCATGTTTGCGGACTGGACAGTGCGCGCAGTTATTTTCTTTCTGCGTTTTCACAGGCGGAAGTGGCTGAATCACAGGGTAATATGACGTGACCGTTCCGTCAGGCTGAATTGTTTACAATAGTTAAGAGGGAGGCTTATAATTATGAGACTAAATCGCAATGACAAGGCGGCTGTTACGGCATGTTCAAATCCACCCGGATACGGGACACTGCAAAGTCTGCCGCGGCTGGCGGATAAACTGCGGAAGCTTGGGATTGAGCCGGTAACAGGTGAATGTGTGCGCACCGCTCATCCGACGGCACATGAACGCGCGGACGAGCTCATGCGCTTTTATCGGAATAAGGAAATCCGCGCAATATTTGATATTTCCGGCGGCGATCTTGCCAATGAGATCCTGGAATATCTCGATTACGATGTGATAAGAGACAATCCAAAGCCTTTCTGGGGCTACAGCGATCTGACGACTGTGTTAAATGGGATCTATGCCCGGACAGGCAGCAGCGGCTGCCTCTACCAGATTCGGAATCTTATCGGTGAAGATGAGGAGCACCAGACGGAAGCATTCAATAATACGGTACTGGAAGGCGGCGGAGAACTGTTCGGCGCCTCGTGGAAATTTGTACAGGGAAGCTCTGCGGAGGGGATCGCGGTGGGCGGAAATATCCGCTGCCTGCTGAAGCTCGCCGGAACACCGTATTTTCCGGATATGAGAGGAAAGCTTTTGTTTCTCGAAAGCAGAAGCGGGAGAGAACCGCTGATGCGTGCGTTCTTTGCACAGCTTCGGCAGATGAATGTTCTTTCTGAGATCTCTGGACTTCTGCTTGGAACATTCACAGAATATGAATCCGATCCCGGAAACCCACCCATTTGGGAGCTGGCTCGCACAGCGGCATGCCGTGCAGACCTGCCGATCGCAAAGACACAGCAGATCGGGCACGGCAGCGACTCCAGGGCGCTTGCGCTCGGTGAACGTATCTTCCTACGCGCTTAAGTCAGGAAGCCGGCATGCTGCATCTTTCTCAGAACCTGCTGCTGGCGTTCTCTGGCAAGCCGGGGATTATCAATGGGATTGTACACGGACGGGGCGTTGGGGACTCCTGCCAGCAGAGTCGCCTCGTCATCCGTCATCTCAGCCGGCGGCTTCTTAAAATACCCATAACTCGCATCCCATACACAGTAATATCCATTCCCAAAATAAATGGAATTCAGGTACAGCTCCAGAATTGTATCCTTATCATACGTCTTTTCAATGTCAAAGGCCATGAACATCTCAGAAACCTTGCGGAACAGATTTTTGTCCTGGGTGAAGAACTGATTCTTGGCAAGCTGCTGCGTAATTGTGCTTCCTCCCTCAACAAATGCCCTGGCCTGAATATCGTGAATCAGCGCACGCCCGATAGCAATCGGATCAATGCCAAAGTGCTTATAGAACCGCTTATCTTCAACCGAGAGCACCGCATCGATGTAAATATCCGGAAGGTCATCAAGCCTGGTATAGTGTTCCTGCGACTGAATCCTTTCACCCATTTCCTCTACACTCATAACCTCAAGCGCATCCCGGTAGCCCTCATATCCTTTATAAACCACAAAGCCGCCGCTGATCAGAAAGAGCAGCAGAAGTGCTGTTACAAGACGTCTGATGATTTTTCGCATATCGCACCATCCTTTTCTTTCGTGCATGCCATGACAGGCATACGGTATCGTTCTCCTGTTTACGGCTTTTAGTATACAGGATTTGCGGTGCAGCTTCTATGGGATTTTCCTTACAGTTTTTTGGCAGTCTCTTACATTTTTGTAAGGCAAAAGAGAAGAGGGGTTACTTCTTTCCTGTCTCTGCTGGCGGCTCTTCACGCAGTTTTACCGCAGATGCAGCCATCCTGCGTCTGGCATCATCCATGGCTGCGTAGTGCTTTTTTGTGGTATTGACATCTTTATGCCCCAGAACATCAGCCACGAGGTAAATATCACCCGTCTCATGATAGAGTGCTGTACCGTATGTGCTTCGCAGCTTATGAGGCGTAATTTTCTTCGTGGTTGTAACTTCCCTGGCATATTTCTTTACCAGATTTTCCACTGCTTTGACACCAATGCGTTTTCTTTGGGCAGAGTAGAAGAGTGCGTGTTCATGCCCGGTGACAGGGGTAATTGTTTCACGAACTTCGAGATAATTTTTCAGCGCCTTCTCGACTTCGGGACCAAAGTAGATGATCATCTCATTTCCGCCTTTTCTTGTGACCTTGATGCCGTCATTTTTAAAGTCCACGTCTTCCACATCGAGTCCGACACATTCCGACACACGGATTCCAGTGCCGAGCAGAAGAGTAACAATGGCGATGTCACGTTCTTTATTCTTTTCATAATATACTTTTCGTTGACCTGTCAAGTATTCCCCGCAGTTCTCCATGTAGTCAAGCAGCAGTGCAACCTCGTCGACGTCGAGACGAATAATAGCCTTATCGTGAATCTTAGGCATATCAATAAGAACCGTGGGATTTGTCTGAATTGCTTCACGTTTGTAGAAATAGGCATAGAAGCTGCGAAGCGCGGACAATTTCCGTTTTAAACCGCGTTCGCCGTTTGTAACAACCTGGTTGTCTGTGTCTTTGTAAAGCTTGAGATATTCCATATATTCCTCAATATCCACGGATTTGAGCTGATCGAGAACGTCAACAGTAAATTGATCCATAGAATAGTTATGAAACAGAGGATTTTCGTCAATCAGGAACTGAAAGAAAATTCGGATGTCATAGGCATAGGAAATTCTGGTTTTTGTCGTTGTGGTTGCTTCGATGGCCCGAAAATAATCGCGCGCAAATACAGGAAGGCTTTTTAAGACTTCACGGAGCTTTAAAATATTTTCCCTGTCAGTCTGTTCGTGATAAGTAGTGCGTTTGTCCATGATGAAAAATTCCTTTCTTTATTAATTATAAAAAATGAGTGATCCGGTGTAAAATCAGAATTCGGACCTCGGTAGGAAGGTCTGGAAATCTATTCGCCAAACACATGTTTTTCGAATAGATGACTGTATTTTACCACAGATCACTCTTCAAAGCAACCAAAAAACGTTGAGTTCCGGGATTTTCACTTTTTCATGTTTTTTGATGTATTTGCAGGCTATTTTCCATCCTCTTCCGCAATCAATATTTATGTTGTAACAGACTGCAGAACTTTGCATTTGCCGCAATACGGATTGCATCTTATTATTTTCATGTACAGAATCTTGTTCCTAAATCAGCCATCGGCTGGCAAATTGTTTTCTGCCTATGAAATAAATCACAATTTATACCTACAAATGTAGAAAACAAAATCAGGGAGGTTATGGATTGAGTTCCCTGATTTCCCTCTTCCATCTCCATATATTATGCGCCAACAGAAAGCCGCTGTACAACAGGATGGATAAAAAAACGATCAGGGAAAAATCACGGGGCAATGAATAAGAAGCCCAGTTTATACCCGATACAATACAATGGCTGATGATATAAGCAGCCGGATACAATCCGATACGCTCTGTCCAGACACGCACCTCTGCTTTCTTTCGGGTGAAAAACCATACAACGGTCAATACAATCAATGCCGCCGCTGCGAGGATCAGGAAGTATCCAAGCGACAGTCTCGGCAGAACCATTGTTCCCTCGCAGTCCGCGCGTTTCTCAATTTGGTTTTCGCCATTCGGATTATACGCTGCGATACAGATATTTTCACTTCCGTCATTTGGAACATAAACAGCAATTACAGGTTTCGTGTGCTGTATTGAAACTGTTGCCGATAATGTTCCTTTTCCCGTAGAAAACCATTTGTCCCAAAGAGAAGTCCACGCTTCTATCTCACAATAGCAGAAATCTCCTCCATCAGGATCATCATAGACTGTGTAATCAAAATCGGTTACTTCTTTATCAAAGGTGAGGCGTATACCCTCGCCGTCAAGCCATTCGGCTGTGACAAGTCCTTCGGAATACGGAAAATAGATGGGAGCACTCAGCACAGCAAAGGCCGATACAAGCAATGCTATCGCAAATATGGCAGTCAGGGCGATCGTCTGTATTTTCTTAACCTTCATCTTACGGCTGAGTTTTAATAGCGGCGCAGTCCCGGATATTTTCTGAGACGGCTGAGGTTCTTTGATTCTTTCATACTCCTTTCTGCAGGATTCACAGCTTTTCAGGTGTTCCTCAACAAACACTACGGTATCAGAGCTTACCATCTTTTCCGCATACAGAGGTAACAGATCTCGTATAATGTTGCACTCATTTCTCATAGGATTTTTCCTCCAGTCTTGATTTAACCATTGCCTTAGCCCGGTGGTAGGTCACGCAGGCCCAATTTTGCGATTTACCGAATATTTGCCCGATTTGTTTGAAGCTCAGCTCTGCAAACACTCTCCACATAAAGACCTCCTTATATGGTTCCGGCACATTATGCAAAACCATTCTTAACTGTGCAGCCTCTTCCTGTTCCATATACTGTTCCTCTAATGTACATCCTTCAGAGGCCATTTCCGACAGTCTCGCATCGTCAATACTTTCCGTTGGTTTTGCCTTTTTCAGATAGGAATAATAACAGTTTTTTGCAATCTGACAGAGCCACACACGGATATCACAATCCCCGCGAAAACCTCTGATTGCGCGCATGGCTTTGAAGAACGCTTCGCTTGTGATCTCTTCTGCTATATTTTCATCCCCGGACAGTCTGCGGATATACAGAAACACATCATCAAAATAAGTTCTGTATATTTTTTCAAACTCCGTCACTCTATCACCTCCTCACTTATAAGACTTCGCAGACTGAGAAACCTTACAAAGAATTAAAAAAAAATTCATAGAAACAGCGGCGCTCCGGCTCAAACGCCAGGTCGCCGCTGTCCGATAATTAATTGTTCGTCACATACGTTGCTTTCTGCTTATGATATAAACATAAGTTGTCCGGTCATTTTTGTCAAGATAAAAAAACAAGACCTTCTTCTTATTATTGTTTTACGGTATTACTAAATAGTGAAAGCAAGTTTCCATTTACCTGTTCTCAATTATAATTTGCCATAGTATAATAATGCCAGCGACTTATTGGAATGCCTAAGGAGAAAGATTATGGAATTAATACAATACCCGCAAAAGAACAATGCTACAAAAATAGCAGATGAAATTATTTCTTTAGAAAATACCGCATGGCCTCAAGATACAGAGGATACCATTTTCCCTTCAGCGCCGAACACCTATGTGACATCTTTTGTCTTGATGGAGGATAACATGCGGTTGGGAAGCTATGCCAGGGACTTGTTTTGTAGGCGGTACAAGAGAAAAACCATTTCGCAGTGACAGTATGAATTTAATGACTATGATGATGTTTCTTTCCGCTAAAAGCAGGCAGAACAGAGAAGATTTTAGAAATACAGATATAGTTTTTGAATTAGGAGAAAATCAACTTTGGTAAATCCCCGGCTGCCGGTTTTAAAACCATAATTTTTCTTGCCACAATTCAAAAGGAGTTCCTTCTCTTTCCGGATTATCTGCCGTTCAGAGAAGAAACTCCTTTTTTACATGCACTGACTATTTTATTCCATCAGATTCGCTGAGCTGCTGTTACCAGTTCCGGGCATACGGTGCCTGGCACGGGCAAGATAAAGAGCTGCTGTCAGACCCGCAGGTCCTCCGCCTATACCGGTCACATCATAAAGATTATCCATATTCTCCATATCAGAGCTGTCCCACTAAATCAAGACTCGGCTTAAGTGTTTGTGCACCCGGCTGCCATTTCGCCGGGCACACTTCGTCCCCATGCTCATGGACAAACTGGCATGCCTGAAGCTTCCGTAAGAGTTCATCCGCGTTGCGGCCGACATTTCCCGCATTGACCTCATAAGCGACAATCTTTCCGTCCGGATTTACTATAAAGGTTCCGCGCTCTGCCGCTCCATCTTCCTCAATATACACTTCGAAGCCTTTGGACAGAACATGTGTCGGATCTGCAAGCATCGGGTAACCGATCTTCTTAATCCGCTCAGAGACATCATGCCACGCCTTATGCACAAAATGAGTATCACAGGAAACAGAATATACTTCACAGCCGACCGCCTGGAAATCTGAATACTTGTTTGTCAGATCCTCCAGCTCGGTGGGGCAAACAAAGGTAAAGTCTGCCGGATAAAAGAAAAATATGCTCCATTTTCCTGTCACATCTGCTTTGGAAACAGTTTTAAAAGAACCTTGATGATATGCCTGAACAGTAAAGTCCGCAATTTCCCTGTTGATTAGTGACATAAGTAGTCCTCCTTTACTTAATATGATTAGCTATAACTAACTAAATTATAATTAATACTTCTGTCACTGTCAAGAACTTTTTTACTGCAGGTTTTCTCATTAAACACCTGAGTATCTGTTAAATACGTGAATCCCCTTTGCGTTCACAGCAAAGAGGATTCACATAAAACAAAACAGCGGGCGGAAATGATGTTCGGATCAGGATCTGAACCGGGCCGCACAGTAATTTTATTCAAAGTATTACTGAATGGATTTTCCAAGTTCAAAGGCTTGCTGAATTTCCGCTTTTCCTTTGATATCGCCAACGTCCATATTTCCGCCTGCTAACACATGACCAAGGTTTTTCCACCGCAAATGTTCCATCAGATGGTCAAAGTAAAGTACAGCGTCATCGAAGCCATGCCCTTCTGCTGCCATCAAAAGAGCGGAAGATCTCCCGTTCCCTCTGAGAAGGTTGCCATCGCCCTCCTCCAGAGCAAACAGACGGTCAAGAGCTGTTCTGATCTGGCCGCTCATTGTCCAATAATACAGCGGGCTGGCCAGCACGACCACATCACATTCTTTCACTGCGGGATAAATCTGATCCATGTCATCTTTCTGAATACAGGGACATTCCCTGCTGCTGTGTCCGCCAAAGCAGCCCTTGCAGCCGTGAATATTCATGCTGTCCAGAAAAAACTCTGTTACTGTATTGCCCGCACTTTTTGCTCCTTCCGTAAATGCTTTCACAAGGGCAGAGGTATTACCGCTTTTGCGGGGGCTTCCGTTCAGAATCACAATTTTCTTGTCCATAATAATCTCCTTTATATTTTATCCGCAAGTGCGGCGGCCTGCTGACAGCCGTCTGTTTTGTAAATATCACCCGCATTTAAAACGCCGGGAATCAGCACAGTCCCTGCCATTTTCCATTTGTTTAAAGCGGCTGAACGCTCGATGGGTATACGCACCCCGTCTAACACGGTCATATCGTCCTCCTCACAGCAGGCAATCAGGGCGCATTCTTTCCCTGCAATGTTCTTACCGCCTACAACCAGAGAATAGATGCGGTCAATCACTCCCTTAATCTGGGAAGGGATCGAATACCAGTAAACCGGCATAGTGAATACAATAGCATCCGCCTCCAGAATAGCCGGAGCGATCTTATTAAAATCATCATCAAAGGAACAGGCCTTCCCTGTCTTAAAACAGGTTTCGCAGGCATGACAGCCGCCAATTTTCATCATAGCGGCATCAAAGCGGGTTATTTCATGTCCCTTGGCTTCGGCTGCCCTGATAAAGGAATCAGTCATTGCAAAACTGTTTCCGTTTCTGCGGGGACTTCCGGTTATTACGACAATTTTCTTACCCATAATACATTCCTCCTACTATTTTAAAAATGTCAGGCAGGAAAGCAGACAGCCATAACAGGAGATTTCTCCGCCTTTTCTTGTTTGGTTGACTTTTCCTGCTGCTTATACTAGAATTGTAGCAAGAATAAAAAGAAAAACAAGTACGCACATTAAAGTGCGATACTTACAACAATGTTAAATACTTACCTTAAGGAGAGTGTAAAATGAGTAAAAGATGTATTTCCGATGAGTGTCTTGGTTCCACCGGATTCAGTTACACGCTGTCGCTGATTAACGGAAAATATAAAATGACCATCCTTTATACTCTGATGGAATTTGGCGTAGTCCGATTCAATGAGATGAAAAAATATATCGGCGGAATTTCCTACAAGACACTTAGTTCCACCCTGAAGGAGTTAGAAGCTGACCAGCTTGTTCATCGGGAGGAATACCCTCAGATTCCGCCAAAAGTGGAGTACAGCCTGACGGAGAGAGGGAAATCTCTCATCCCCATTCTGGACGGCATGTGTGAATGGGGAGATAAGAATAGACTTCCGATTTCCGTCCCTAATCGTCCAGATTCAGCCGATGCGTAATACTGTCCTTCTCTGTAACACAAAGACAGAGAACAGGCAGCACAATCGCCAGAACAAGTAAGGCAGTGATAAGAACATGTGTAGGCATCAATGTGAAATGATAGGTATACGCCCATTCCTTTCCGCTGGCATAGTAAAACTGCATTATCGGTCCGGATGATAATGCTGAGAGCGGGTAGATTATCACAGCGATCAGCAGGGTATAAAAGATACTCTCCAAAGTCACAAGCTTTAAAAGCTCCTGTCTGCTCATGCCCAGGCTTCGATAAACTGCAAACTCCCTGCTTCGAGCCAGCGTGCGGTGCAGGATCAGATTCACAAATCCGATTAGGGCGATAATAAATAAGATCACTGCCGCGATATAGACATATCCAAATGTGGACCACACGGAAGCATATCCCCCTTCGTAATACATCTGGCGGCTTACAATGTAAAACGTGTACCCCATCTCATTCTGGTAATCTTCCAGAATCTGATCCACAGCAGCGTCCTGGCCATCAGGCGCTGTCAGGCAGATTTCTACAGGATTCCGGTCAGGATACAGCTCCAAAAAAGTCTCCATAGGTAGAAAACACTCCAGAAACAAAGTATCATCCGGCCGGACAAACATCGCGTTGTTGGGAGTCTGCCCGGTTCCCATAATGGTATAAGTATGTCCTTCCAGAGCAATCCTCCCGCCGGCTTCCGGAAGGGGCTGGTGATAATCCGGATCGTTTATATTTCCGCTGTTTTTATCCACTCCGGTGATATAGACGTAAGAACCTGTCTCAAACTCCTGCTGGTCATAGGTACCGGTCAGACCGAAATTACCGGTCATAGTCCGCATAAATTCCGGCTCAACACCATAAACAGCCATTGTCATCTGATGCTCATTTTTCAGCCTTTCATAGGCACTGTCAAAATCTCTGTATTCATATAGCTCCTGATATTCTTCCAGATTTCTGTTATAGTAGGAAACAATCTTTTCCCACAAATCCCTGTCCAGCGTAAGTTCTGTTTCCGCGTAATAAACACGGCTGATATTTTCACTGCCCACAGCATTGCTTAAACGCTGATACAGTTCAGGAGTCAGACTCTTATCATCCGGATCATAGCTCATCGTATAAGCCTGTCCATCTCCTTTTATCAGATAGTCAAAAGAAAACTTATCTCCGACGAATTTTTCAATATCAAAACTGGAATACTGGGTGGCTGCAGCGCAGGCAAACATAGAGGCAATCATCAAAGCAGTGAGCGACAGAGTCATCCTGCCCCGTTGGCGCAGCATACCGGACAGAGCCAAACGCCCAATGGAATTGCGATGTCCTCCCGGCTCTTCCCTTTTGTGGGAATTTCTCGTTCCCGGATTTGTCCTGCCGTATTTCCGTACGGAAACAGCTCCATGATAACGGACCGCATCTGCAGGCTCCATACGGCTCACACGAAACGCCGGTATCATCGCTGCTAAGAAGATCGTTATCCAGGCTGCCAGCAGAGAAAATACAAAATCGGCAGGAGCATAGACCGCATCAGCCAGCACAAAATTGCTGTCATTTAAATAGAAGATACCGGATACCAGGCGAGTAAGTCCGATTCCGCACAGCCACCCCACAGGGACACTGCAAATGGTTAAAATCGCTGCCCAGTAGTACACAACCCTCCGCATCTGAAACGGCGTCATCCCCAATGTTTTCATTCTGCCGTAGAAGCGGATATCCAGCTCCGCGGACATCTGGAAAACAGCCAGAAAGATAAAAAAACCGCACAGAAAGATGACCGGCAGTACATACCGGATGTATCGGGTATAATTATGAATCGCGTCTTGTGAACTTTCTGAAAATACCTGGTTGATCTGATAATTCTCATTCGATGTTCCAATGGCTCCCGCCAGTGCCATGGCATCTTTTTCAACATTTCCGGTTCTCCACAATGTTACGCCGGCAGTTATATTTGCCGTTTCCCCGGAAGGCGCATATTGCTGGGCAAAGGAATCCGATACCCACATGATATAAGAATACATTTCAGAATCCCAGGTGCCCACCAATGTAAATTCCTGCTGCACCTGCTCCCTGGCGTTTACCGGAGTCCATGTCAGTGTGACCGTCTCTCCTACCTGACTTTTTCCAAAAAGACTATAGGCGGACTGCACCTCCATAGCTATTTCATTCTCGTTTTCAGGGAGCCGTCCCCGAACAGGAATGGCCTCGGTCGTCTGTGCGTAGTCCTCCGAATAAGCGGCTAAAGAATATTGAATTCCATCTTTTCTTGTCTCCCCTACCGTCTGATACCATGCTGCGGTGTCTACAACAGGCTGCGCCTGTAATGCGGAAACCTGAGAATATGTCAATCCGGTAAAGAGAATATCAGCCTGAGTATTGGAGTATGAACGGATCTGCCGCTCATATCCGGCTTCCTGAGAGGAAATCAGGAATAATGCAAAGGAAAACAATGCAGCTGTCAAAACAGCAGAAAGAATCGTCAAAAAACTTCGTATTTTATGAAACCGTATTTCACGAATTGCCAGTTTCAGCGAAATAGCCGTATTCTTTTTTTCAAACATGGGTAAAACCTCCCATGTCTGCCGGTATGTACTGACACACTCCCGCAGCAGCCCCGCTACATTCTGACTGTTCTTTATATCCAGATTGCCCGTCGGTTCATCAGCAAGGATTACCGCAGGTTTTGCAGCCAGTGCTCTGGCAATTGCCACTCTCTGCTGCTGCCCTCCGGAAAGCTGATGGGGGTAGTCCCGAAGACGCTCCTCAAGGTGTAACATCCGGATAATCTCTCCTACATATTCCTTATCTGCCTTCCGACCGTCCAGGTCCAACGGAAATACGATGTTTTCATAAAGATTCAAGGTCGGCACCAGGTTATAACTTTGAAAAATAAATCCGATTTTTTTTCTGCGAAAAAGAGAAAGCTCCTTATCCTTCATCCCGGTAATGTCTGTACCGTCAATGATCACTGAGCCGCTTGTGGGATGATCCAAACCTCCCAGCATATTTAAGAGCGTAGTCTTCCCGCTGCCGGATGTTCCAAGCACAGCATAAAAAGTAGATTTTTCAATGGTGAGATTCACATGGTCAAGCGCTGTGATCTCATTGGAACCATCACGGAAAACTTTTGTCAGGTCTTTGGCTTCTAATACACGCATACGCTGCTCCTTATGTCATTTATAGTCTATTACCATCACATTTCGAGTCCATATATCACTGAGAATGACATGGCATATTTACTGCCATTCAGCCGGTTACCGGATATCCCTGAACTCATGGAAGTCCGGATTGGGCAAATACACGGAGAAGGTTGTACCTCTGCCGACTTTTGATTTTACACTGATGTATCCGTTCTCATAGGTGACAATTTCCCTGGCAAGGTACAGCCCGATGCCGACGCCCTTTTGCGAAGCAGCCTCCTCCCCACGGTAAAATCTTTTAAAAATGTCATGGTAATGCTCTTCTGAAATTCCGATACCTGTATCTTCAATATCAATCCGCATAAAATACTGCCAGGACCGGACAGTGACAGATACGCTGCCGCCATCGGGTGTGTACTTTACTGCATTATCCAAAATATTACCCAGAGCCTCCGCTGTCCATCTAGGGTCATGCAGAGCGATGAGATCACTGCCGCAGTCGGCAGACAATTCAATATGCTTCTCTTCCGCTTTCACCAGTACCACATTCAACGCCTGAACAATGGTATCATATAAAGGCGCTGCCTTTACTGACAGAGTGACAATCCCGGTCTCTAAACGCGACATCTTGATCATGGACTGCATCAGAAAGTCCAGCTTCTCTATCTGCCCGTTCAGCTGATCAAGAAACTCTTTTTTTGTTTCCTGCTCCAGTTCATGGTTCTGCAGGATACCGGAATAAATTTTAATATTCGCAACCGGTGTTTTAACCTGATGAGAAATGTCGGAAACTATTTCCTGGATTGCCTGCTTTGCTTTCATCGAATCCGCCTGTCGGTCAGTCATAACATCATAATATCGGTACAGGCTCTCCTTTACCCGTGTCTGGGCGGCGTTGTCTGTACCGTCAATGTGAGGCACTGACTTTTCCGTGCTGAGCCGATCAATGGTGTCACAAACGGAATCAGAAAACCGGATGGTCAGATACTCCAGATAACGGGACCATAAAATACCGATCAGTAATAGTACGAAAATACCGGCTGACATCAGATAACGCGGCAATGGATTTGGCACAAAATACCACAGACCAAAAAACAAAGCAGCCGTAATAAAAATCGAGCATATCCAGGGAATCCAGCGCGGGATATAGATTCCCTGTTTTTCTCTTATTGTTTCTTGCCGATCCATGCGTAGCCCATCCCCCGGACCGTTTTGATATAGGAATGTCTGTCATCCTCAATTTTCCCGCGCAGCCGTGTAATATTGACGGTAAGCGTATGATCATCAATAAAATTACCCTCCACGTCATAGATATGATCAAGAATCTGTCCGCGGCTGACAATATTGCCGGCATTGGCAATCAAAATCCTCAAAATTTTGTATTCATTTGGCGTAATGGCAAGCTTTTCCCCTTTCCGGACCGCAATCATTTTATCGAGATCAATTTTCAGATTGCCGTCATCAAAAGTAACGGTATCCTTCCTGCGGCTTCCCTGTCCTCGCCGCAGAAGGATACCGACCTTTTTGACAAATACGCTGGTACTAAAGGGCTTTGTAATATAATCTTCCGCTCCCATGTCCAGCCCGCTCAGAATATCTTCCTCCAGATCATTGGCGGTTAAAAAGACAACCGGAAGTTCCGGATGCCTTGCCTTTATCATCTGACACATATCAAATCCATTTCCATCCGGCAGATGAACGTCCAATACAACAAGCGAAAATACATCCGTTTCTAATAAAAATTCTGCCTTTTTACAGTTATAGGCAGGCACGGAAAGATAACCTGCCGCGTCTAATTCAAAACACAACCCTGCACTGAGCGCAAGATCATCCTCAACAACTAAAATTCTATCCATACAGAGGTACCTCACAACAATATATACGAATTATTATACCATATCTCTTTTTTCTCTGCACGGAATATTATCAGATTTATATCATGCAACGTTTCAATATTGAAACGTTCGCTGCACCTTTCCGGTAACATTGAGACTGTATAATAAAGGTAAATCAAAATAATACCAGGGAGGACAGATAATATGAATGTTATTCTTCAGACAAAAGGACTGAAAAAATATTACGGATCCGGTGAAGCGCTCGTACGGGCGCTCGACGGAGTGGATCTGCAGATCAAACGCGGAAAATTTACAGCGATCATCGGAACCTCAGGCAGCGGGAAGTCCACGCTGCTGAATATGCTCGGAGGTCTCGATACACCAACTGCCGGAACCGTCATCGTCGGCGGTACAGAACTGTCAAAGCTGAATAACGAGTCTGCGACTATCTTCCGGCGCCGGCAGATAGGATTTATATTTCAAAATTATAACTTGATTCCAGTGCTCAATGTATGGGAAAATATCGTATTTCCGATCTCGCTGGATAATCGCAGACCGGATGAATCCTATATCATGCAACTCGTAAGACTGCTCGGACTGGAGGGAAAATTAGATCGTCTGCCGAATAATCTTTCAGGCGGTCAGCAGCAGCGCGTGGCTATCGCAAGAGCTCTTTCAACCAAACCATCCATCATACTGGCTGACGAACCTACCGGCAATCTGGATACAAAGACGAGCTTTGGCGTGATTTCTCTGCTGCGCCGGACAAGCAGGGAATTCAGTCAGACTATTGTCATGATCACCCATAATCCCGAAATCGCGCAGATGGCAGATCGGGTCGTACGGATCGAGGACGGCAGGATTGCAGGGGACGGTCTTGCATCAGAAGATAAGAAAGTAAAAGGGGGATACCGTGATGAGGTCTGAGACAATCAGCAAAACAGCACTCCGCCATGTAGAAAAAGGCATGATGGCGGCAAACCGGGTTAGAAATCTATTCGCCGTGCTCGCGATCGTGCTGACAACATTTATGATCTCCACCGTTTTCAGTCTTGGATTCAGCTATGTTACAAACATGAAGCTCTCTCAGGTACGCCAGGCGGGAACTTCAGCGAATGCTTCTCTCCCGCTTCCGTCTGCAGAACAGGAAGAACAGATAAAGGCGCTTGATTATGTCGAGTCTGTCGGTCATCAAATTGAAATTGGAGCGGTCAGCCAGCTCAATAATGCCGGCAATCCGCTGACCATAGCAATCAAATATTATGATACAGCAGAGTGGGAGAAACACTATCAGGAGGCAGTCAGCGATATCTATGGAGCTTATCCAAAAGCAAAAAACGAGATTATGCTGAACCGGGAAGCGCTGTCGCAGCTTGCGATTGACTCACCGTATGTCGGTATGGAGATTCCTCTGACATATACGGACAAGAACGGGGAACATACAGATACGTTTCTTCTAAGCGGATGGTTTAAAGATTACTCAGGAGCAGGAATTGCATTTCTTTCCGATACCTGGTGCCAGGCTGCCGGTTACAGCGCAGAAACGGACGGAAGCCTTTCCATCCGGCTGCAGGATCCAGAATTTACCCTGACCCGTCTTGCGGCAGATGTGCCGCTCCGGGAAGGCCAGAACATCGGAGGAACTTTTTCTCTTGCCTCCGGCGGAAATTCAATGGTGATTATGGCTGCTCTGTTAATACTATTTATCATAGCCAGCGGCTATCTTCTGATTTACAATGTACTGTATATTTCCGTCACAAAGGACACCCGCTTTTACGGACTGTTAAAAACAGTAGGGACATCGCAGGCACAGATCAAATCTCTCGTAAAGCGTCAGGCGCTCCGTTTTGCGCTCATCGGCATCCCTACAGGAACCGTACTTGCAGCGCTTGTCTCTGTGTTCCTTGTGCCTTTTGTGTTGGAAAACGGCGGATTTACAGGGATTGTTTCCGGCTCGGATGCAGTTGTATCCTTTCAGCCGCTGATCTTCCTGTTTTCAATCGTGTTCTCCGCCTTCACAGTCTGGATCAGCTGCAGCCTTCCGGCAAGGTCAGCATCCAGAATCTCCCCGATGGAGGCGCTGCGCTACCAGAACTTTGTACCTAAAAAACGGAAATCCCGCAGTTCCAGAAACGGCGGCAATCTGCTCGTCATGGCGTACCATAATATCTTCCGTGACAAGAAGCGCGCTCTTCTGGTATTTCTTTCCCTGTTCATGGGAACCGTCACGATACTTGGCGTTAACGGCGTCCTGGGAAGTATGACGGCAGAAAATTATATTAAGAAGTATTCAAATTATACCTTTGAGTTTCTGGATGATCAGTTCTATTCCCTTTCCGGGCAGGGAGGTGACTTCATCCCGCAGTACGACGCGAAATTTGTCTCTCAGATTGCGGAAACAGACGGTGTCTCGGATGTCCATGTGAGATATGGAACCTTCGCAGATCTCACATTTGACGAGGAACAGTTTCGCCCTGTACTCGACGCGGCTTACAATGAATGGTATGCCCCAGCAGAAAAATCACGGGAAGAGATGGACAGTGACCTGCAGGCTCTGATTGACAGCGGCAGATATGGAGCATATATTTTCACTGTGGAGGAAAGCAAAGTAGAAGCGTATAATAAGAGCCACAAAGATAAGATCGACCTGGACGCTTTCCGCCGGGGCGATACGGCGATTGTATCGGGGCTGTATTACTACAGCGAGCTGGTGGGAAGAGATCTCTCCTTTGCTGCTGAAGATGAAGACGGCAAAACAGCATCCTTCCATGTGGACGGATACTGGTCATACGAGGACTTCCGCAATACCTTCTTCCCGGAAAGCCGGTATGAAGGGCTGAGTATTGTTGCGCCGGAGGCAGTCATTGTCAGCGAGGAGGGAATGAAACGGCTGACCGATCACGCGCTGATCTGTGATATAGGCGTGGATATCAGCAATATTTCCCAACTTGACCGTGTGGGTGCAGAACTTCAGGAGCTGGCAGGCACACTGACCGGGGAATATGTGAATCTCGTCAGTACAGCAGACCAGAGAGATACATGGAATACCTTTTTCTCCAGTCTCTCAGTGCTCGGAAACGGTGCCTCCATCCTCTTAATTCTGATCGGTCTGATCAACTTTATCAATGTGATGCTCACCGGCGTTATTGAAAGAAAATATGAATTTGCGATTATGGAAAGTGTGGGAATGACAAAAAAGCAGATTCAAAAAACCCTCACCATGGAAGGCGGTCTGTATGCTCTGATTACCGCCGGACTGATCATGACGCTCGGCAATGCATTTTTGCTTCTGGTCAAACATGCCGTCCCAGGAATTGCAGACTATGCGCAGTTTACATATCCGGTGTTCCTGGTAATCGGACTGATAGCGGCAATCTTTGCAATCTGCCTGGCAGTCCCGCCGTTCGTGTACAGCTTTGTATCCAAAGAAACCGTAATCGAGCGGCTGCACAGCTTTGAGAACTGATGAAAAGGCGCTGCTGAGGGAAGAAACGACATAAATTATCCCTGCAGCCGCTCCGTATAATATGGCAGGCAGCTTCGTTGGAAA
Source organism: uncultured Lachnospiraceae bacterium (assembly GCA_944384105.1). GTDB lineage: Bacteria > Bacillota > Clostridia > Lachnospirales > Lachnospiraceae > Egerieimonas_A. Next base: position 30,081 of record CALWSC010000094.1, read on the forward strand.
AACGAAACTGCCTGTGATTCTTTTATAAATCCATCTCTGAATGAAGAATAACTACAGCTGATTTCCGAGTTTATACGCCATTTCCGGATACGGGCTGCGTTGTGTCATCGATGGAGTTCCACATCCCCTTCCAAGCACCATACCCTGATCCTGCAGATTCAGATATCTGACCAGTGTACGATAATGACTTTCCAGTGCGTCAAATGTCCAGTTGTCGCTGTTCCATGCAACAGTGAGAAGAGCCGATTTCATATGCTTTCTGGTAATACTGCTGTTATAGGCGCAAAACCGGTCAATCACGATTTTAAGCTGTGCCGACATTCCATAGTAATAAAGCGGTGTCGCAAAGACGATCATATCAGCGTCCAGGACAGCTTCCCTTATTTTCTGATTATCGTCATGCAATATACAGGGACCCTCATATCCGCATGTTACGCATCCGGTACATGGACGGATATGCATATTCTCAAGATCGAACCTTATGACACTGTGCCCTGCTGCTTCCGCTCCCTGACTGAAATTCTCAACTAAAATATTTGTGGATCCCTTTTTATTCGGACTTCCCTGTAAAATTACAATCTTCATCTGCAGCCTCCTCCTTTTTGCTGTCGGTCAGCTATGCTTTGTCATTCCGTAATATTTTATGATTCTATCCGTGCAGCATTGGTACCCGTTATTTGATTACTTAGAAGCTGACCTCCTGCCCCTATATTATCGGGTTTATTGTAGTCCGCGCTCCATTTTCCCGGAAGAGTTTAAAGTAATTTTTTCTGTCTTTATTCCAGCGATGAATTATGAATCCTGCAAAGGCTGCCGCCCCGAATAGTAGGGTATGCACAGATATGTGCCCGACTGTATGGTGTCTGAGGAGATCCGGTTTAACTGCTTGATTTCCTTAATATAAGCTCCGATATCGGAATACTCCTTGGTCCAGTGTTCAGAAGCAATGCTCCAAAGACTGTCACCCTGACTTACATAAATGCTTGTGTAATATTTATATCTGCCGCCATCATAAGTTCCGTCCGCATTCGCCGGCTTAGCAGTAAAACATGTGATCAGATAACCAATGATCAGAACTGCCGCGGCAATTCTCTTTGGATAATATTTCTTCTTTCTGCTTCTGTGCGGTTCGTGCGCCATATTCATCCCTCCGTGATTAATTAATGCCGAATCGAACGTGTGTTCTATACAAGGATATTATATATTCCGAACATACGTTTGTCAATAAGGATTTCTGTACACAAAAAGAACGGGCGGTACATGTATACCGCCCGCTTTGGGATGATGATGCTATTTCAGAATTTTAAGATTATAGCCTTTCTTTTTTGTATAACTCTTTTGGAAAAGATCGTTTCGGTTTCTGAGCTGATCCCGGTGAGATGTATGCGGCTCCTGGTTCAGGTTGGGATGGTAGCTTCCGAAAATATGTGCCATCTTTTCCCTTGTATAGTTCCATCCACATCCGATTGCCATACAGGTTTTCAGATATGCATGGAAAAGGAGGTCCCCCGCTCTTCGAATCAGCCCGCTGCTCTTACCGGCATATGCTCTCATGAGGAGATAAAAACCGATAACAAGAATACATGCCAAAATCAAAATATTGCGAATCAGTTCTAACATATATTTCAACCTCCTTTTCTAATTGTTCTTCTTTAATTGTCTTTATTTTAAAACTTTTATTGAAAATAGTCAATATATTTATTAAAAATTTTTGATTTTTCTGTCATGCCATAACCGAACAAACATTCCCGAATATTTGTTTGCATTTTTATCCCGCCTGTGTTATGATAAACATAAAATCAGGGAGGATATACCTATGGCATATGGAAAAATCACAACTAAACAGGCGGAGATTCTGGACTACATAAAAAACGAGATTGCGAACCGTGGATTTCCTCCCGCTGTGCGTGAGATCTGTGAGGCGGTGAATTTAAAGTCCACCTCGTCCGTACATTCCCATTTGGAGACGCTCGAGAAGAACGGCTATATCCGCCGTGATCCGACCAAACCGCGCGCGATTGAGATCGTGGACGATAATTTTAATCTTGCGCGAAAGGAGATCGTGTACGTTCCGGAAGTTGGACGCGTTGCGGCGGGAGAACCGATTCTGGCAGTCGAAAATATCGATTCGTATTTCCCTCTCCCATCGGAGCATGTACCTAAGGGAGAGACGTTTCTGTTAAAGGTCAAGGGAGACAGCATGGTGAACGCCGGAATTTTCAACGGTGACCACATTCTGATTGCAAAGCAGCCCACTGCAGAGAACGGCGAGATCGTCGTTGCGATGATTGACGATTCCGCAACTGTAAAGACCTACTACAGAGAGGAAGATCATATACGGCTGCAGCCGGAGAACGATTATATGGATCCCATTATTGTGCGGGAGAATCTTCAGATTGTCGGAAAAGTAGTTGGGGTATTCCGGTTCATGAAGTAAATTAGGGGGAAGGCGCCGTTGAAGCGTGCTTCCCCTTCATTCTCTTTTTATTTTCCCCGTCGATAGCGAATAATAAAATAGATCATGACCCAAATTGCCGCCGTATCTGCTCCAAGACATGGAAAATAGACAGTCTGCGGAAGTCTATTAAAATTCGGGTGGCTGAAGACGCAGATTGCACTGAAAAGTATTACAGCGATCAGACTGATCAGAATTCCCGCAGGGCTGTAACGCTTCTCTGGCTCAAAAGATGCTCTCCAGCGCAGCTTTCTTTCCAGCATGAACAGGAGCGCATCCTCATCTTCATACCCCTTTGCAAAGGTCATTGCTGTATTTCCCATCTGTCCGTTTGGATAGCGTACCTGGCAAAGCAGTGAGTAAGAATCAGAGCGCTCCGTGATCTTATCCGCACTCAGAATTTCCAGAGCTGAGGGAGGCACACTTTTCTCCTGCTCAGCTTGCTGCCGGATCCGGGGAATCAGGTTCCGAATTTCTGTCAGCATCGCTGCCATGCCGAACAGTCCTTTTCTATACCTGATCATATCCCGGATATCCAGCACATACAGCCGTCCGCTTTCATCCTGAAAGAAGATAATAGACGCTATCATCAGACGACATCCCATCTTAGCGGAAAAAGTAATAACAGTTACGACTGTAAGCAGGCACATTGCCAGAGAAACTGCCGCTTTATATTCTTCTTTGGCGCAGATCGTAAGAACAGCCGCAGCAGCCGTCATTCCGGCGGCGAGCACAGCTATCCCGGCAATGCCTGCCCAGATATAAATGGGAGTTCGATTCTTCTTGCTCTGTGTATCCTGCATCCAAATCTTCATACATTCTCCTCACGAATTACGATCTTTTCAATCCCCAGAATCTTCCCATCCGCTACAGTCATCACTGCCATGGTCAGTTCCCCGCCAAATCGTTTCCTGCCGCAGCTGCCCGGATTCAGCCACAGTCTTCCTCCGATGACTTTCTGCGCATACTTATGTGTATGTCCATACACCACCACCTGCGCTCCTGCAGCCTGTCTTCCCGCATCCCTGCGGTCATGCACTGCCAGAAACGAAATCCCTGCAAGCGTACATGCAAGCGTCCTTCTCAGATACCCAAGAGCAATGTCATTATTCCCGCGCACCACATAAATATTAGTCAGCCCGCGCATCTCATCCATCACCCGTTCATCTGTTACATCCCCTGCATGAACCGCCGCATCACACGACTTCAGAATTTCCTTCACCTGCGGCAGCAAAACATCATGCGTATCCGCCAGAATTGCAATGCGTGTTGGATTCAAATTTTTCTGCTGCATGTTCTCTCTCCTTTGTAATCCAAAATTATATATTGTTGAGCCTGCCGCGAAACCGTGCCAGATTGCCGTGAAAACCTGCTGGATTTTAGCTCGCTTTCCCTTCATAATAACCCCAATTAAAGGGAACTCGTCTGATACCTCTTCATCCAGTTGCCCTTCTTATAATAAATCGTCATCATCACTGCACATGTTGTCCATGTCAGAATATAGCTCAGGAACACTATCGTGATATCATGAATAAACATCGGCATCACGCTAAGCCAGATAACCCGGAGCACACAGAAATTAAACACCATAATAAGCATCGGGATTGTCGTCTCGCCCGAGCCGCGGATAACACCGCTGCATACATTGGAAAATCCGCAGAGCACATAAAAAGGAGCCATCCACCGAAGCTGCATTGTACCGAAGCGGATAACTTCAGCATCTGAAGTAAAAACACTTAAAATCTGACTTCCGAAGAGATAGATCAATACGGAAATCAATACCGTAAAGACCGTGGAAATCAGGAAACTGGTGCGCGCGGACTTCTTAACTCTGTCCCACTTCTGCGCTCCGATATTCTGTCCAACGAACGTCGTACTCGCAAGGCTGATACTCATAAACGGCAGCGTGACAAACGCGTCTACCTTTGTGTAGGCTCCGCATCCTGCCATGGCCGCAGAGCCGAAGCTATTGATATGAGACTGTACGATAACGTTTGAGAAGGCGATGACGGACTGCTGAATGCCGGCAGGGAGTCCCACGCGGATAATCTGTATCAGATACCGCTTTCTCACGCGCAGATCTCTTAAAACAAGCCGATATACATCTGTCTCCTTCATCAGAGCGCGGACGGTCAGAACCGCAGACAGAAGCTCGGATAAAATGGTACCGAGCGCCACGCCAAGTACTCCAAGTTTTAAAAACAGCACGAACACAAAGTCCAGCACAACGTTTGTAAGACTCGCTGCAATCAGGTAATACAGGGGACGTTTCGCATCTCCGACAGCGCGCAGGATACCAGCGCCCATATTGTACACCATCAGGAAGGTGATCCCGATGAAGAAAACCCTGAGATATAAAATAGAGGAGCTCTGAACCTCCTTTGGTGTTCCGATCAGCCGGATAATCACCGGGGTCAGAAAAATACCAAGGACGGTGAGCAGCAGACCGCTGAATACCATTGCCATCATGCCGGTATGTACCGTATCGTGAACGCTCTTTTCATCCTTGGCTCCGAAATACTGCGATACAAGCACACCGGCACCTGTTGCAAGCCCCATGAAGAATCCGATAATCATATTGATAATAACCGAACTGGAGCCGACCGCGGCAAGCGCGTTTTTGCCGACGTAATTTCCAACAATGATGGAGTCGGCTGTATTATAGAGCTGCTGGAACAGATTCCCGACCAGCAGAGGAGCGGCAAACAGCAGAAGCTGCTTCCAGATCACGCCATCTGTGATCGCATTATACGGCACCGTTTCCGGTGCCTGCTTCGTATCTTCCATAAGATAAATCCCTGCTTTCTCTAGTAATATTTCTGCGGACTGAGCAATGCCCGCAGCTCTGCCTATGACTGCGGCAGCATCAGAAGTTCTTCTGTGACAATGCAGTTTGGGAATCCGTTTGTCTGCACCAGATGGATACACTCTGAAAGATTCATCCAGAGTACGCCGGAAACTTCTTCCTTCTGCAGCGTAAGCTCCTCAGGTTCTGCATCATGCCACAGGCAGTAAACATTGCTCACCTGCCAGTCATGAAACGGTTTTCCGTGAAATACATCATCCCACCGGATTGTCCTCTGCCCGCAGTATATCAGATCCCTGCTGTCCGCACTGATCCCGAGCTCTTCCTTCAGCTCCCGAAGCGCTGACTCCACGAACCCTATACCTGCTGGGATATGCCCCGCACTGGATATATCATAGCATCCGGGATAGGAATCTTTCTGTTCGCTGCGCTTCTGGAGCAGTACCTCCACGCCTGAATCTCTTCTGCGCAGAATCCACACATGTGATGTCCTGTGCCGGATCCCTGCAGCATGAGCCGTCTCCCGGTCCACCGTCTCCCCGGTAGGGTTGCCGTGCTCATCCACAATGTCCAGTAATTCCATATTTTTCTCGCCTCCTCGCATTATTTCTAATTAATATTATAGCACACATCCCGGGATTGGAAAATTCCTATCAAAACTTATTCCAAACCCAACGCGTCCATCTCTGTGCGCACACGCCCCTCACAGGAGCGCATCGCCGCGAGTGTCTTGTCCATCAGTTCGTCGAGAGTCCAGCCCAGTCTCTCAGCCCCGGTGAGAATGATCTCACGGGAGCAGCCAGCCGCAAATCGCTTATCCTTGAATTTCTTTTTAAGGCTCTTTAACTCCATGTCCATCACACTCTTTGACGGGCGCATTTTTGCCGCTGCCCAGATAAGCCCCGTCAGTTCATCCGCAGCGAAAAGGATTTTCTCCATCTCATGTTCCGGTTTTACCTCGCTGCAGATGCCATAGCCGTGGCTGCACACCGCATGGATAAGCTCCGGCTCAGCGCCCGCCTCTGCAAGCAGTTCAGAAGCCTTCTGGCAGTGCTGTTCAGGATAAAGTTCAAAGTCAATATCATGCAAAAGACCGCAGACGCCCCAAAAATCAGCATCCTCCCCGTATCCGGACTCCTTCGCAAACCAGCGCATACAGCCCTCCACAGTAAGTCCATGCAAAATGTGAAACGGTTCCTTATTATATTTTCTCAACAGCTCCAGCGCTGATGTATGATTAAATTTAGTCTGCATTTTTATTTTCTCCCTTCTGTAAACATCTGACGAAAGTATAAGACCTTTCAGAAAAAAGCCAAACGCGTTAAAGCTTCACAGCAAGAAACACCGCCGTTGTGCGCGGCTGTATCACATAGCAATTTTCAATGTATTCTTCCCTTCGGGCGACGGCATCCGCACCGCGAAACGTATCCGCAGCGACCGTCCAGCGAAACTCCTGCGGCAGAGCGGGCAGCGATATGCTTATAGGTTCCCAGTACGCATTGATTCCGATATAAATCACATCATCCTCCTGCTCCTTTATCCCTGCATACATTACGCCGATTACTTTTGTCTCCCAGGTATACTCTCCTTCCCACGGGTTGACTCCGTGCAGGCTCACATTTGGGAAACCAAGCGAACACTGAGGTGTATCGCCCCGCAGAATCGGATGCTCCCTGCGGAAGTGAATCATAAACCGGAAGAATTCCCAAAGCTCCCGGTTCTTTTCCATAAGACTCCAGTCAAGCCAGGAGATCTCATTGTCCTGGCAATAGGCGTTATTATTGCCGAACTGCGTATTGCCAAACTCATCTCCCGCGAGAAACATCGGTGTCCCGCGGCTGCACATAAGTACAGCACAGGCATTCTTAACCATCCGCATCCGAAGAGCCAGAACATCCCGGTCGTCCGTATCTCCTTCCACACCGCAGTTCCAGCTTCTGTTGTCGTTTGCCCCGTCAGTATTGTTCCATCCGTTTGCCTCATTATGTTTTCCGTTATATGAGTACAGATCCCAGAGCGTAAATCCGTCGTGGCAGGTCAGGAAATTTACGGACGCATTCTCACCGCGCTGCTTCGGCGGATAAAGATCCGGTGAGCCGATGATACGCATAGCTGCCGCTGCCGCCATCCCGTCGTCACCCTTTAAGAAGCTTCTGAGATCATCCCGGTACTTTCCGTTCCACTCCGCCCAGCGGTTCCATGAAGGAAAACTGCCGACCTGATAGAGTCCTCCTGCGTCCCACGCCTCGGCAATGAGATCTGCACTGTAAAGGATAGGGTCATAAGCAAGACTCTCCAGCAGGGGCGGCTTGTTCATCGGCGACGCATCCTCGCTCCTTCCCAGTATGGAGGCGAGGTCGAACCTGAAGCCGTCGATGTGATACGTAATCACCCAATAGCGCAGGCAGTTTAAAATCAAATCCCGCACCATAGGGTGGTTACAGTTAAGGGTATTTCCGCATCCGCTGAAATTATAGTACGAGCCGTCCGGCGTCAGCATATAATAAATATTGTTATCTATTCCTTTAAAGGAAAAATACGGACCCTGCTCATTCCCCTCTGCTGTATGATTAAATACAACGTCAAGAATGACCTCCATGCCATTTTGGTGCAGCTCTCGAACCAGTGTCTTTAACTCTTTGCCCTCACGGTTATACTCAACCTCTGAAGCATAGCTCGTATTCGGCGCAAAGAAACAGACTGGATTATACCCCCAGTAGTCAAGCAGCTTCCTGCCGTTCACCTCGCGGCTGCCTCTCGTCTCATCGAACTCAAAGACCGGCATCAGTTCCAGCACATTTACACCGAGATCCTTTAAATACGGGATTTTCTCAATAATTCCCGCAAACGTACCGGGATGCATCACACCGGAAGTATCACTCTTTGTAAATCCGCGGACATGCATCTCGTAGATAATACTGTCCTTCAGAGGGATTGCAGTTCTCCGGTTCTCCTCCTGCCAGTCGAAGTTATTGTGTACGACGCGTGCCTTATAAAATGCGCCGTCTGAGAGCTGTCTGCCCCACTCGCTCTGTCCGGTCACCGCTTTTGCGTAGGGATCGAGCAGATACTTCGTCCGATCGAAAATCAGCCCCTCTTTCGGCTTCCACGGTCCGTCCATGCGGTAGGCGTACTCGAATTCGTGAATCTTCAGCCCGAACACAAACATGGAATAGACATTCCCTACACGGTAATTTTGCGGAAACGGAATCACAGCATACGGCGTCTGTTCCCTGCGATGAAATAAGAGCAGCTCACAGGACTTTGCCGAATGCGAGGTAATCGTAAAATTCACGCCGTCCGGCAGTGCGCTCGCACCATTGATCTCATAAAATCCGGGGCGTACATAATATCCTCCGACATAGTCCAGGGGCTTTAGGTTTTCCTCCTCCACACCGCCGAAATCCTCCAGAAGCAATACTTCCTGAGGTTCCTGAAAAGTATTTGCCATAATTTTCTCCTCTTTCTGATACGGTTAACATGTACAAGTACTATTATATGTCTCCTATCCTCTCTCCGTCAATCAACCCCATGCATAATTTCCTCCCGGAAACGGTTGTCAAACTACCGATTTCTTATTATAATATGTTGGGTATCTGTCCGAAACAGACCGGACGATGCCCATTCTATACATAAGAAAATGACTGGAGGATTATTATGATTCTGTCATGCAGTAATATAAAAAAATCTTTTGGTGAAAATGAGATCATCAAAAAAGCATCCTTTCATATCGAGGATCACGAAAAAGCCGCTCTGATCGGCATCAACGGCGCAGGCAAGACAACGCTTCTGCGCATGATTATCGGAGAGCTCGCCCCGGACGAGGGGGAGGCTGTGCTCTCCCGCGGCAAGACGCTGGGCTATCTGGCTCAGCACCAGGATCTTATGAGCAGCCGCTCAATCTATGATGAAATGCTCGAGTCCAAAAGGGAACTCATTGCGATGGAGGAAAAGATGCGCGCCATGGAGGAAGAGATGAAGAAGCTCTCCGGTGATGCCCTCACCCAGCTTCTCTCCTCCTATACAAACCTGACGCACGCATTTGAACGCTCGGACGGATACGCTTACCGAAGCGAGGTCACGGGCGTTTTAAAAGGACTCGGTTTTACAGAGGACGAGTTCGGCAAGGACGTCTCAAAACTCTCCGGAGGGCAGAAAACACGTGTAGCTCTCGGCAAGCTGCTGCTCACGAAGCCGGATATTATTCTGCTTGACGAGCCGACGAACCACCTGGATCTTGACTCGATTCGCTGGCTGGAGACGTATCTGCTTAATTATCCGGGGGCTGTTCTGATCGTCTCCCACGACCGGTA
>CALWSC010000095.1 GCA_944384105.1 uncultured Lachnospiraceae bacterium
ACCAGCAGTACATTGAGCGTATCTACTGAGGAGACGCCCGAGACAGCCGCTTCTCCTGCGCTCGATACCATAACGGTATCTGCCATTCCCACAAAAATACTGAGAAACTGTTCAATAATTAAGGGAATGATCAGCGAGAGCAGTTGTCTGCGGGTAAAGAGTGTAGGGGCAGAGCCCATGGTGAAACACCTCGCAATTTCATTGGAATTTTGATATTTACAGTCTACTATAGCGAAAAACAAAAGAATAACAGATTTGTTGGAAGAGTAACACAAAAGTCATAACTTGAGAAATTCAGTAGAAATTTCAATAATAATTTAGTAAAATTTAATTAACTTAAAACCCTTTGATGAATTTTTTTGGAGGAATTATCTATGAAGTATAAGAAAAACTGGGAAGAGACAAAGGAAAAATTCAGAAACTACTGGAAGCATCAGAACACAGGACGTCCGCTGATGATTGTGGTAGCTGAGAAGGAGGATGCGAAACCGCTGCCGGAGGAATTGAAGTCCAAAAATATGGAGGACAAATATATGAATCCGGAGCGCATGGTCGCAAGTTATCGTCACTGGTGCGAGAATCATGAATTCCTGGGAGAGAGCTTCCCGAATATGAGCGCTGATTTCGGTCCGGGCTCCGTGGCGGCGTATCTGGGCTCTGACATTGAATTTCAGGAGAGAACCGTGTGGTTTACCGAGTGCGTGGACGACTGGGAAGAACAGCCGCCGCTGACCTTTGATCCGGAAAACAAATGGTTTAAAAAACATATGGAAGTGGTGAAGAAATGCCGCGAGCTTGCCGGAGACGATTTTTATGTGGCGATTCCCGATCTCATGGAGAATATCGATGTGCTCGCCTCCCTGCGGGGAGCGCAGAATACGATCTTCGATCTGATTGACGAACCGGAGGAGATGGAGAAGCGCATTCAGGAAGTGACGGATGTATATTTCGAGTATTACAACAGATTTTATGACGTTGTAAAAGATTCCCTGGATGGTTCTTCCTGCTACACGGTCTTTCAGATCTGGGGCGAGGGAAAGACCGCAAAGCTGCAGTGCGATTTCTCCGCTCTGATGTCCCCGGATCAGTACCGTGACTTTATTGTGGATTCCCTGCGTCAGCAGGCAAGAAAGCTGGACAATGTGCTCTACCACCTCGATGGCCCGGATGCGATCAAGCATGTGGACGCGCTGATGGAAGTGGAGGAGATCGACGCGCTGCAGTGGACCAGCGGCGATCACGGTCCGGACGGGACGCTGGAGGAGTGGTATGAGATCTACGACAAAGCACGCCGTGCAGGCAAGTCTTTGTGGATTAAAGTATACACCGGAAATGTGGACGACTGGATCCGCAACGTGGACCGTCTGGTTCAAAGATACGGTTCGCACAGTATGCTGCTGTACTTCAATCCGATGTCCATGGCAGATGCGAAGAAGCTGATGACGTACGCGGAAGAACACTGGAAGGATGTCAAGGGAACATTTGAATGCTGAGGTGAGGAGAATCGAGATGAAAAAAGCAGTAATGATACAGCCGGCGCAGGAAAACAGCCGGATAGCTCTGGGAATTTCACGCGTGGAGGATGCGCTGAAAAAGACGGGATATGAGATCAGCCGCATTTCGGAGAAAACAGGGGAAGATTATCGTGAGCTTGAGGGCATGAAAATTTATGTTGGGAACAGGAATACGTCGCCGTATCTGAAGGATCTTGAGGAGAGAGGACTTCTCATTTACCACAGGGAGATTCCGGGGAGCGAAGGATTTTACCAGAATGTGATCGCCCCGAAGCTGTGCATTGTCTCCGGAGGAGACGATACGGGAGCGCTGTACGGCTGTCTGGAGCTTGCAAAGCGGATCAGGCGGGAAGGCCGCATTCCGGAAGTGCTCGCGTTCCAGGATCAGCCGGTCTACAAACTGAGAGGCCCGGTTATCGGGCTTCAGAAGACGAAGCTGGAGCCTCCGCGACTGACGTATGAATATCCGATCACTCCGGACAGATTTCCGTGGTTTTATGACAGAAAGCTGTGGGAGCAGTATCTGGATATGATGCTGGAGGATCGCTGCAATGTGCTCTATATCTGGAGCGGTCATCCGTTCTCCTCGCTGGTGAAGGTACCGGAGTATCCGGAGGCGCTGGAGGTGACGGAGGAGGAATTCAGGAAGAACCGGGAGGTGTTCGAGTGGCTGACAGCGGAGGCTGACAGGAGAGGCATCTGGGTGGTGCTGAAATTCTACAGTATTCACATCCCGCTGCCGTTTGCGCAGGCGCATCATCTGGAGCTGCTGCAGAGCTCCATCCATCCTTTGGTGGCAGATTATACATATAAATCTATTGTGGAGTTTATCAAAAGCTTTCCGCACATCGGCCTGATGGTGTGCCTGGGCGAAGCGCTCCGCGGCGACCAGAACAAGGAGGACTGGTTTTTAAAGACTATCATCCCTGCGGTCAACGAGGGTATCCGCCAGGCGGACCTAAAGGAAATCCCGCCGCTGATCCTGCGCGGGCATGACTGCAAGGCGGAGCAGATCATGCACAAGGCGGTAAAGGAGTATTCCAATCTGTATACGCAGTGGAAATTCAACGGTGAAAGCCTGACCTCCTATTATCCGACCGGAAAATGGCAGCAGAAGCACAACGAAATGACCGTTCACGGACAGACGCATATCATGAACGTTCATGTACTCGCGAATCTGGAACCGTTCCGGTTCGCAGCGCCCGGTTTTATACAAAAGTGTATGCAGGCAGGCATGCACCGGCTGGGAACAAGCGGGCTGCATCTGTATCCGCTGTTCTTTTGGGACTGGCCGTACTCTGCGGACAAAACGTCTCCGCGCCTGAAGCAGGTGGAGCGCGACTGGATGTGGTACCGTGCCTGGATGCGCTACGCGTGGAATCCGGATTACGACGAGACAACGGAGAGAGCGTACTGGATGGAAGAACTCGATGCGTTCTTTGGCTGCGGAAGGGATGCGGCGGAGCATGTGCTGAACGCTCTGGAAGCGATCGGGGAGTGTGCGCCGAGAATCTTAAGGCGCATCGGCATCACCGAGGGAAACCGGCAGACCATGGCGCTCGGCATGACCATGAGCCAGCTTACCAATGTGAAGAAATACCGCCCGAACCAGGAACTCTGGAAATCTGTCTCCACACCGGGAGAACAGCCTGATGAATATGTCAGGAAGGAAATAAGCGGCGAGCGCCACTATGGGGAGACTCCGGTGGAGATGGCAGCCGATGTGCTTCGTTTCTCAGCTGAGGCGGAGAATGAGATCAGGACAGCAAAGGAATTTGTCACCCGTAACCGGGAGGAATTTGACCGCTATATTGCGGATATTGAAGCGATCCGCATGATCTGCGGTGTATACGCGAAAAAGATCGATGCGGCGGTCAAGGTGCTGAAGTATAAATATACAATGAATGAGGAGCTGAAGGGCGATCTGGCGCTTTTGGAATCCGCAGAAAAGGATCTGTATGAGAGTCTGGAGATATACCGCAGGCTTGCGGCGCTGACCGAAAAGACGTATCTGTACGCCAACAGCATGCAGACGCCTCAGAGAAAGATTCCGTTCCCGAACGGAGAGACTTACGGACACTGGAGCCAGTGCCTGCCGGAATATGAAAAGGAGTACGCTGCATTTGCCCGCCATGTACAGGAAATGAAGGAGGGAATTTTCCCGGCAGAGGAAGAGGAAGATCCGGATATCGAACCTTTGCGCGGTGCGGAATTTAAGCTATTGTCAAATAACTGCGAAACCTATACAATAGAAAAAGGAGCAAGCGTTTTCACCGACTGCAGTTCTCCGATCCAGAGCGCTGCTCCGGAGATCACAGGACTTACGGGTATCCGTTTCGGACTGGGAGAGTGCATTGAGAGCGGCGTGACGGTAAAGATAGAGCTGCCGCAGGACAGCCTGATCCTCGTGGGATACATGAATGCGAAAGGCGTGGAGTGGCTTCAGGTTCCCGACCTGGAGACGAATACACACGCGGATGACAGAGGAGGGCTTGCGGTCGTATACGGATCTGCAATCTACGCCGAGGGCTGCCCGCTGATCAATGTCCATGCATTCCGCTACGAGAAGGGGACGCACGAGATCTATATGGGGACCGGAGGCTATACGATCGTGGGAATCGTGCCGATGGATGCGCCGATCAGGGTGAGAAACGCCGGATTATCTGACAACAGCCTGGACAAGCTGGACTGGCTGTACGAATAAGACAAATGTAATGCTCCCGGAACACAGCAGTTTCCGGGGGCGTTTTTACGATGTGGTACGGAGGATTCCATGAGAGAAAACAGAAAAAATTATACGCTAACGAGGAAGATTCTGCTTGCCTTTCTGATCGTCACAATCCCTCTTACGAGCGTGCTTTTCGGCGTGACCGCGTACAGCAGAGAGGTTATTCAGGATGAAGTGAGCCGTTCCAACCAAAATCTGCTGAACGAATGTATCGGACAGATCGATACGGCGCTGAGAAATGCCGATTCCTATCTGGATCAGATCAAGTATCAGTTATCTTCGGAGATCTCATGGAATTACGAGGAGGAGACAGATTATATCCTGATGCTGCAGTCGCTGAGAAATCAGCTTCGGAGGAATCTGAGCGCATACGCGTCGGGAGCTCCGTTTATCTATGACTTTGACCGAAACAGAATTGTTACGACGGAGTATGAGGTCGGAAGCAGGCTATCCGCCGATACGCTGCATGCCCAGGCGGAGGAACTGCGGACAGCAAAATCTGCCTGGCAGATACAAAAGGATGAAAACGGGGAGCTTCTGATCTATAAGACCATATATGTAAAGAGCAGTATCTACATCGGCGCGGCGTTCCGGGAGTCAGACCTCATGCCGGAGCTGGACGGATTAAAAGGAGACTCCCGGGCGTCGCTTCTCACGAATGAGGAGGCGCAGGAGCGCGGCAGGGATGGAAGCGGAAAGTATCTTGTGATCGCCCGTAAGTCACAACAGGCTCCGCTGCAGCTTCGCCTGGAAATTTCAAAAGAGGCTATTTTTGCCCCTCTGTATGTGATTCAGCGCATTCAGTATATCATCCCGTTTCTGATTCTGGCAGCTGCGATGCTGTATATCTGGCTGCTTCGCACCTCCGTCGTGCGCCCGATTCAGACACTGGAGCATGCGATGAAACAGGTGGGGATCGGAAACTGGGATATGCGCATCCGCGAGGAATGGAAGGGAGAGTTCTCAAGCATTGCCAAAGGATTCAATGACATGGTGGAACATATCCGCAGCCTGAAGATTGACACTTATGACAAGCAAATTCAGCTTCAAAAGGCAGAATACCGCTATCTGCAGATGCAGATTAACCCGCATTTTTACATTAATACGCTCAATATTCTCTATAATATGTCGGCACTGGGAGAAAACGAGAGCGTACAGCAGCTTGCGATCTACCTGTCGAATCATTTTAAATATATTCAGGGCGCGGATCAGCATTTAGCGGAGCTGAACAGAGAGATCGAGTATACGGAGAATTATCTGCGCATAAATCAGATGCGCTTCGGCGACAACCTTCGCTATACAATCAAAGTAGAACCTGAGAAAAATAATTACTATATCCCCATGATTACGATTCAGACTTTTGTGGAGAACAGTATCATGCACGGCTTTAAGGAGAGAAATCGTCCGTTCCTGATCACGATTTCCGCCGCGCCCTGGCTGGAGGATCCGCAGCACTATTTTGAGGTTAAGATTCTCGATACAGGCGCCGGATTTGACGAAGCGTATTTAAAGTGCTGGGATGAAGAGACGTATCCTGAGCAGTTCCAGCATCATATCGGCATCCGCAATACGATCTGGCGGCTGCGTCTCTGGTACGGCGGGACCTGCAGGATTTATCTTGAGAATCCCCCGCAGGGCGGTGCGCTGGTGCGGCTGATTCTGCCGAATGAACGCCGGGAGTTTGGGATGACATTTGACACTGAGAGAGAAGACGGTAAGGAGTGACGGAATATGAGAGAGTATGGACTGTTGGTGGTGGACGACGAAATATTTGCCGTGAGGGGCATCACGGAAGGCATACGCTGGAAGGATGTGGGGTTTGACCATATCTATGGCGCCTGCAGCGTGCAGGAGGCGATAGAGATTATGAACACCAGACAGGTGGATGTGGTGATCACCGATATTGAGATGCCGAAGGAAAACGGGCTGGATCTTCTGGCATGGATTTCGGAGCATTATCCATTCGTTCGGGTATTGATGCTTACCGCCTACGCGCGGTTTGATTATGCGGCGCAGGCGCTCCATTACCGGGCAGCGGATTATATCTTAAAGCCGGCGGCGCATGATGATCTGAAAAAGATTGCGGCAAAATGCCTGGAGCAGATCCGCCGGGAGGAGAAAGAAGCACAGGAGGCCAAAAAGCTTAGGGCTGCGCTTCCGCTTCTTGCCGAAAAGTTCTGGACAGACATCCTGGAAGGAAGAAAATCTGCCTATCCAAAACGCATCCAAAAGCTGCGGCAGTATTTCAGCCTCCCGGCAACGGCACAGGATCTGGTGACGCCGGTACTTTTGATTCCCGGGAATCATACGGGGATGATGGAGGCTGAACAGAAGTGCCGGGAAGTGCTGGAGTATTTATGGGAGGATGCAGGCGGTATGCTCGGCGGTGTGTCAGGAATCTTCTACGAGGAGATGCTTCTTCTCTTCGTATGCAGAAAGCTGGACGTACAGGACGGTACCGCGCTTATGGAGGAACTCCAAAGAGCCGGAAAGCAAGCGGGCATAAAACTTCAGATGTGCGTGGGAATATGCGCGTGTCTGGATGAGCTTCCCGCAGCGTGCGAGTCTTTGCTGTTTTGCTCCGAGACGATAGGGGAGAGGAGTGGCTTATTTTGCAGTGAACGCGGTGAGGAGAAACTTTCTCCTGAGAAATACCCTCTGGTTGTGGACTGGATTCCGCTTCTGGAGAGCGGAAAGAGAGAAGAATTTTCCCGGAGACTGGAGGAACTGTTACAGGAGCTCTCAGGAAGGGAGAGGGTGGGGAGAAATGAGCTGCAGGAGATTTACAGCGGTCTGTGGTACAGCTTTACCGCTGCCGCGAGGAGAAACGCCATGCCGGAGATGATGCGCATTATGTCGCGGCAGGATCGGAGGGATTCCCGCAGCGTGCGGGAACTGGCAGGATGGTGCAGGCAGATCCGGGACGAGTATTTCCGGGAATTTGAGAAAAATGAGAAGAAGAACTCCACAGTGGCGGAGAAGGTTGAGCGGTATGTAATGGAGCATATCTCTGAGGATTTCAAGCGGGAAGACATTGCCAATGCGCTGTATTTTAATCCGTCATATCTGTCCCATATTTTCAAGCAGGAAAAGGGAATCTCGCTCAACCGCTTTATCAATCAGCTTCGCATCCAGGAGGCAAAGCGCCTGTTCGACACCACGAATCTGCCGGTGGGAAATGTGGCGATGGACACGGGATACTATAATTTTTCTTATTTTTCCAAGCAGTTTAAGGAGATGTATCACGTGACACCGAGTGAATATAAGAAAATGGTTGGAAATGTCTGACAAGATTTTCCGGAAGGGAGACAGTATGAAATATGATATTACGTTCCACCCGTCGTGGTGGAATAAGAACGAGGGTATCTGCTTTACACGGGAATTTTTTGATGAACCTGAATACAGGATGGAGTGCGATGTCCGGATGAGAAGGGCGCTTTATGAGCGCTTCGGGGCGTACGGCATCGGAGAGAAACAGCCGAAAAAGCGTCCGCTTCTGGGCACAGATCTGCTGGCGGCGGGGTATCTTTATTCAGAGCTGATGGGATGCCGGATTGTCTATCAGGAGAATAATTCTCCCCAGGTAGTGTGTCTGGATCTGGACGAGGACGAGATCAGTACGATGGAGGTTCCCGAGCTTGCCGGAAGCGCGGTGTGGAAGAGAACGCAAAGGCAGATAGATTATCTGCTGGAGAAGTACGGCAGAGTTGAGACGTATGTGAATCTGATGGGAATTCAGAATATCGCGATGGATCTGATGGGACAGAATGTGCTGATGGCGTATTATTCAGCGCCAGATGAGGTAAAGGAGCTTCTAGCGAAGATCACGGATCTGACGATTGCGGCAGGCAGAGAATTCCGGAAGCTCTCGAGGGATAATTCCGGAGGCGTGACCTCCATAGTGCGGAAAGTGCAGCCGGAGTGTTACCTGACGTCAAATTGCTCGGTCGAGATGATTTCAAACGCCATATATGAAGAATTCCTGCTCCCGGAGGATCAGCGTCTTGCGCACGAGTTCGGCAATTTCGGAGTCCACCACTGCGGAGGGACGATGGAGCACGTTGCAGACGGCTATGCGAAGCTGCGCGGACTGACATTTGCAGAGGTCGGGGCCGGTTCTGACATCAAAGCTGTGAGGGAAAAGCTCCCGTCTGTCTGGCTCAATGCCCGATTCAGCCCGGTGGAACTGAACGGCGCGTCCGAAGAAGAGATCAGGGCACGGGTACAGAGCCTCGTAGAAAGCGGAAGTACTGAGAACGGTCTTTTGTCCGTCTCCTGTGTGGGAATCGATGCAAATGTGACAGATCAGAAGGTAGAGTATTTCCTGAAGGCATGCAGTGAAATGGAATAAATAAAACGAGGCGGTGAAAGTAAATGTTTCCCGCCTCGTTTTATTTATATGTGCATTAAATCTCCATCGGATACTTTCCGTCAAAGCAGGCCTTGCATACCGGAAGTCCCCCGGTCATCTTATCCAAGTCCTCCAGCTTCAGGTACCCGAGTGAATCTGCGCCGATCATGGAGCAGATTTCATCAGTTGTGTGGGAAGAAGCGATCAGCTGCTCGTTAGAGGGAACGTCTGTCCCGAAATAGCAGGGATACAGAAACGGAGGTGAGCTGATCCTGACATGAACGGAGAGAGCGCCGGCACGTCGGAGCATCGTGATGAGGTTAGCGATGGTCGTGCCGCGAACAATGGAGTCGTCCACAAGGACAATTTTCTTACCGCTGACAACAGATTTCAGTACATTAAGCTTGATTTTTACGCTTGACTCCCGTTCTTTCTGTGTTGGTTTGATAAATGTTCTTCCCACATAACTGTTTTTGTGAAACGCCAGGGCAAAAGGAATCCCGGAGGCCTCCGAAAAGCCCTTGGCGGCAGGAATCCCGGAATCCGGAACTCCACAGACTATATCGGCATCGGCAGGGTACGCTGCAGAAAGCGCTTTCCCTGCTCGGATTCGTGCGTCATAAATATTGATGCCGTCCATCCGGCTGTCCAGACGGGCGAAGTATATATATTCAAAAATGCAGTGCGCTCTGCGGGGCTGTACGAGACTTTTATCCGAGGAAATCCCGTCCTTTGTGATGGAAACAATCTCCCCGGGCTCAATATCCCGGATAAACTCCGCATCCACAGAAGACAGCGCGCAGCTCTCGGAGGCGAGGATATACGCATTGCCGCGGCGTCCGAGGCAGAGCGGCTTTAATCCCAGCGGATCCCGCACGCCGACAAGCTTTCGGGGGCTTGCGATCACCAGACCGTAGGCGCCCCGGATTCTTGCGGCGGCGCGTACAATGGCCTCCTCCACAGTTTTGGCGGTCAGCCGCTCTCTGGCAATGCAGTAGGCGATAATCTCTGAGTCCGTCGTCGTGTGAAAAATTGCGCCCTGATACTCGAGTTCGCGGCGCAGTGCCTGCGCATTGACGAGATTGCCGTTGTGCGCCAGAGCCAGTGTTCCCTTTACATATTTCAGAACAAGCGGCTGGGCATTTTCCGGCACAGACGCTCCCGTTGTGGAGTAGCGGACATGTCCAACGCCCAGATTTCCGTGCATCGCGTGCAGCTGCTCCTCCTCAAAGACTTCATGCACGAGCCCGAGCTCTTTATGTGATGAGAGATTTCCCCATGGGCCGCTGGTGTCCGACACGGCGATGCCGCAGGATTCCTGGCCGCGGTGCTGCAGCGCGCAAAGCCCGTAATATATTGTGGGAGCGACGTCCTCCCCGTCCATATCGTAAATGCCAAAGACGCCGCATTCTTCCTTCAGCTTATCCTCTGCAGTGCAGTTTCTGTCCATTTTGTATGTCTCCTTTCAAGTGCCTCCGAAAAACGCCCGCAGCCGTTATACAGAAAACAGTAATTTATCATAAGTCGGATAACTTAAGCAGTCATCCGGAATCATAGCTTCCGCAGCGTCGGCATAAACGCGGAGCTCATCCATTGCAGTGAGAACCGAATCGTGGAAGAGCTGTGCCTGCTTTAAGGCATCGCTTTCGGCATCAGCCTCAGCAACGGCATCTTTTAACACCTTCACCTGACGGCTCATTTCTGAATACAGCTCAGTGAGCTTTTTCAGAAGCGCAGTCTCTGTCTCGATGGACAGATCCGGGATAAGAGCCTTTTTGGAGGAAGCCTCCTGTGTCAGCTTCTGCATATATGCCATAGCAGACGGCATCACATCCTTCATCACCATTTCCGCCATGGTCTTTCCTTCGATGCAGATTGTCTTGCTGTAGTTTTCCAGCAGGATATCATAGCGGGAGAAAACCTCTTTCTCTGAGAAGATATGGTGCTTCCGGAACAGATCCAGGTTCTTCTTGGCAATAAACTGCGGCAGCGCATCCGGTGTGGATTTCAGGTTATACAGCCCGCGCTTCTGTGCTTCGGCAATCCACTCGTCGGTGTAGCCGTTTCCATCGAAAATAATTTTCCTGTGTTTGCGGATCGCGCGCTTTAACAGCTCATGAACCGCGTGCTCCATCTCGTCGGCGGAAGTATCCTTCAGTTCATTATAGAAAGCGTCGAGTGCCTCCGCCACAGCGGTGTTCAGGATCACGTTCGGTCCTGATACGGATAAAGAGGAGCCCAGCATACGGAACTCAAACTTATTTCCCGTAAACGCAAACGGTGAAGTGCGGTTGCGGTCGGTGTTGTCCTTGAAGAAATGCGGCAGCACCGTTGCCCCGGTTTCCATTGGTACGCGCGCACTGGTGCCGAAGAAGGAATCATTTTCCACGGAGTCGAGTACGGCATTTAACTCCTCGCCGAGGAAAATGGATACGATTGCAGGCGGCGCTTCATTCGCACCGAGGCGGTGATCATTTCCGGCACTTGCAACGGAAACGCGCATCAGGTCTGCGTAGTCGTCCACAGCCTTGATGACAGCCATGAGGAAAATTAAAAACTGAATATTTTCCGCAGGGGTCTTGCCTGGGTTCAGCAGATTGATGCCGGTATTCGTGATCATGGACCAGTTGTTGTGCTTGCCGCTTCCGTTGATGCCCTCAAACGGCTTCTCGTGGAGCAGGCAGACGAGATTGTGCTTATCTGCAACATTCTTCATAATCTCCATTGTGAGCTGGTTGTGATCCACAGCAACGTTTGCCGTATCAAAGACGGGAGCCAGCTCATGCTGTGCCGGAGCGACCTCGTTGTGCTTTGTCTTTGCCGGAATGCCCACTTTCCAGAGCTCTTCGTCGAGATCGTGCATGTATGCGGAGACTCTCGGCTTTAAGACTCCAAAGTAGTGATCCTCCATCTCCTGCCCCTTGGGAGCCGGAGCGCCCAGCAGAGTGCGTCCGCAGAAGATTAGATCTTTGCGTTTTAAATAGAGGTCTTTGTCCACGAGAAAATATTCCTGCTCCGGGCCGACTGTCGTAGATACGCGGGTGACCTCTGTATTCCCGATCAGATGTAAGAGACGCACAGCAGAATTGCTCAGTGCTTCCATAGAGCGCAGCAGAGGAGTTTTCTTATCAAGAGCCTCCCCGCTGTAGGAACAGAATGCCGTCGGAATGCACAGTGTTCTGTCTTTAATAAAGGCGGGTGAGGTTGGGTCCCATGCTGTATAGCCCCTTGCCTCAAACGTGGCACGCAGACCGCCGGAGGGGAAGCTGGATGCATCCGGTTCACCCTTGACGAGCTCTTTGCCGGAGAAATCCATTGCGACCTCGGAATCTCCGACCGGAGTGATAAAGCTGTCGTGCTTTTCCGCCGTGATTCCGGTCATGGGCTGGAACCAGTGCGTAAAATGTGTTGCTCCGTTCTCGACCGCCCACTCCTTCATTGCGACCGCAACGGAGTTCGCAACCTCAAGCTCAAGGTGCGTGCCGTTCTCGATCGTCTTTCGTAGCGCTTTATAGACGTCCTTGGGAAGCTTATTTTTCATGACTTTGTCACTGAAAACCAGACTGCCGTATAATTCAGGAATGTTTTTGTTCATGGAAATGTCCTCCTTTTATAAATGAGAAAAGGCGCCCTGGATTTCTCCAAAGCGCCCTTGCTTTTATGTGTAGTAGTATAAGCACAAACTTTGGAAAATGTCAAGCACTTTTTTTGAGAAAAAATATTTTTTGGGGGATTTACAAATCAGAAAAAATGGTTTATAGTATACTGCATATTTAAAAGGCAGGAAATGACAAAGGCGTCAGAACAGTATCAAAGACTGTTTTGGCGCCTTTTTTCTGATTCAAAAAGCAGGAGGGCGAAAATAGATGGCAGTAAAATATGTATTTGTAACCGGCGGAGTTGTCTCAGGGTTAGGCAAAGGCATCACGGCGGCTTCCCTGGGGAGGCTGTTGAAGGCAAGAGGATATAAGGTGACAATGCAGAAGTTTGATCCCTATATAAATATTGATCCCGGAACTATGAATCCGATCCAGCATGGAGAGGTTTTTGTAACGGATGACGGCACGGAAACGGATCTCGATCTGGGACATTACGAGCGTTTTATAGATGAAAGCCTTGACTTTAATTCCAATGTGACGACCGGAAAGATCTACTGGTCAGTGCTCCAGAAGGAGCGCCGCGGCGACTTCGGCGGCGGGACGGTGCAGGTAATCCCTCATATTACAAATGAAATTAAAAGCAGATTTTACCATTCTCCCAATCCGGAGGATGAGCGGATTGCGATCATAGAGGTGGGAGGAACTGTGGGTGATATTGAAAGCCAGCCCTTCCTCGAGGCGATCCGCCAGTTTCAGAATGAGGTGGGTAAGGAGAATGCAGTGTTGATTCATGTGACGCTGATTCCGTATCTGAAGGCTTCCGGAGAGATGAAGACAAAGCCGACGCAGGCGAGCGTGAGAGAGCTGCAGGGGATGGGAATCCGCCCCGATATTCTTGTGTGCCGCTCGGAAAAGGAACTCTCCGGCGAGGTTCGGGATAAGATCGCGCTGTTCTGTAATGTTCCGAGCCGTCATGTGCTGCAGAATCTCGACGTTGAGTATCTGTACGAGGCTCCGCTTGCAATGGAGAGAGAAAATCTCGCACAGGTTGTCTGTGAGTGCCTGAACCTGCCGTGCCCGAATCCGGATCTGCAGGACTGGATACAGATGACGGAGGCGCTCAAAAACCCGCAGACGGAAGTCACGATCGCTCTGGTAGGCAAGTATATTCAGCTTCACGACGCGTATTTAAGCGTTGTTGAGGCTCTCAAGCATGGAGGTATTTCATGCCGTGCAAGCGTTCGGATTCAGTGGATTGACAGTGAGAAAATATCCCCGGATAATGCGGGAGAGCTGCTGGGCGGCGCCGATGGCATCCTTGTGCCGGGCGGATTTGGAAACAGAGGCACAGAAGGCATGATCTGTGCGGTACAATATGCCCGGACGCACGGGGTTCCGTTTCTCGGTATCTGCCTGGGTATGCAGATGGCGATTGTGGAATTTGCCCGCCATGTGGCAGGATACAGCGACGCCAACAGCGCAGAGTTTGATACCGCAACCGGACATCCGGTTATTGCGCTGATGCCCGAGCAGAACGGGATTGAAAATATCGGCGGCACGCTTCGCCTGGGATCGTATCCATGCGTGCTTGCCGGGGACAGCCTGGCATACCGTCTGTACGGACAGGCCGAAATACAGGAGCGCCACCGCCACAGATATGAGGTCAACAATGCGTACCGCGGGGCGCTTACGGAACACGGCATGAAGCTGTGCGGCACGTCCCCGGACGGAAGAATCGTGGAAATGGCGGAAATTCCGGAGCATCCGTTCTTCATCGGGACGCAGGGACATCCGGAATTTAAATCAAGGCCGAACCGCCCGCATCCTCTCTTTGCGGGATTTGTGCAGGCGGCTGTCCGGCAGAAATACAGCAGCGATAAAGATTGATAAACGGAAAGGAGATAACATATGCAGAAGAATTGCGGATTATACCAGGAACAGTTTGAACACGACAACTGCGGAATCGGCGCAGTCGTCAATATAAAGGGTGTAAAATCCCGTGCCGCTGTGGAGAACGCCCTTCGGATTGTGGAACATCTCGAGCACCGTGCGGGAAAAGACGCGGAAGGAAAGGCCGGAGACGGTGTCGGTATCCTGCTGCAGATTTCTCACAGATTTTTCTCCAACGCCTGCCGGCAGGCGCAGATTCCGATCGGAGGCGAGAGAGAATACGGTGTGGCAATGGTCTTCTTTCCGCAGGATGAGTTAAAGAAAAATCAGGCGAAGAAGATGTTTGAGATTATTGTGGAAAAAGAGGGAATGAAGTTTCTCGGATGGAGAGAAGTTCCCGTGGAGCCGCAGGTGCTCGGACAGAAGGCACGCGACTGTATGCCGTGCATTCTCCAGGCATTTATCCGGCGTCCCGAGGAGGCACAGACAGATCTTGAATTCGACCGCCGGCTCTACATAGCCCGCAGGGTCTTTGAGCAGAGCAGTGAGAATACGTACGTCGCTTCCATGTCCTGCCGCACAATCGTCTATAAGGGAATGTTTCTTGTAAATCAGCTGCGCCTTTTCTTCCCGGATCTGCAGGCGGAAGACTATGAGTCTGCAATCGCGCTTGTACACTCAAGATTCAGCACGAACACAAATCCGAGCTGGCAGAGGGCGCATCCGAACCGCCTGATTGTACACAACGGCGAGATCAATACGATCCGCGGCAATGCCGACAAGATGCTGGCGCGTGAGGAGACGATGGAATCTCCGTATCTGAAAGGGCAGATGCACAAGGTTCTGCCGGTTGTCAATACCGCGGGTTCTGACTCCGCGATGCTTGATAATACACTGGAATTTCTCATGATGAGCGGCATGGAGCTTCCGCTCGCCGTCATGATTACAATACCGGAGCCGTGGGCGAACAATCAGACCATGTCTCAGGAGAAGAGAGACTTCTATCAGTATTATGCGACTATGATGGAGCCGTGGGATGGTCCCGCGTCTATCCTGTTCTCTGACGGCGATGTGATGGGAGCCGTGCTTGACCGGAACGGTCTGCGCCCGTCCCGCTACTACATTACAAAGGACGGAAATATGATCCTCTCCTCCGAGGTGGGCGTGCTGGATATTCCGGAGGAAGAGATTGTGATAAAAGAGCGGCTGCATCCGGGCAAGATTCTTCTGGTGGATACCGTGAAAGGCAAAGTATTTGGAGACGAGGAGCTTAAGGAATATTATGCGAAGCGCCAGCCGTACGGGGAGTGGCTGGACAGCAGTCTCGTGCAGCTCAAAGATATTAAAATCCCCAACAAGAAAGTGCCGGGCTATACGAGAGAGGAGCTCGCAAGGCTGCAGAAGGCATTCGGCTACACCTACGAGGAATACCGCACCTCGATTCGGAATATGGCACTGAACGGCGCCGAGGGAATTGCGGCCATGGGCGTGGATACGCCGCTTTCTGTGCTCTCAAAGCAGCATCAGCCGCTGTTTCATTACTTTAAGCAGCTTTTTGCACAGGTGACGAACCCGCCGATTGACGCTATCCGTGAGGAGATCGTGACATCCACTGCCGTGTATGTGGGAGAGGACGGCAACCTGCTTGAGGAAAAGCCGGAGAACTGCCAGGTGTTAAAGGTCAATAATCCGATTCTCACAAACACGGATATGCTGAAAATCAAAAGCATGCAGGTGCCGGGCTTCAAGGTCGCAGTCGTGCCGATTACCTATTATAAGAGTACAAACTTAAAGCGTGCAATCGAGCGGCTCTTTGTGGAGGTTGACAAAGCGCACCATGACGGAGCAAACATTCTCGTTCTGTCCGACCGCGGCGTGGATGAAAACCACGTTCCGATGCCTTCCCTGCTCGCCGTATCTGCAGTGCATCAGCATCTTGTAAAGACAAAGAAGCGCACCTCGCTTGCCGTTATCCTGGAATCCGGTGAGCCAAGAGAGGTACATCATTTTGCGACAATCCTGGGCTACGGCGCATGTGCGGTGAATCCGTACCTGGCACTTGAGACGATCCGTGAGCTCATCGACGAGGAAATGCTCGATAAAGACTACTATGCTGCGGTTGATGACTATTGCGCGGCAGTGCTCCACGGCATTGTAAAAATCGCGTCAAAGATGGGAATTTCCACGATCCAGTCGTATCAGGGTTCCCAGATCTTTGAGGCGATCGGTATTTCGAAAGAGGTGATTGACCAGTATTTTACCAACACAGTCAGCCGGGTGGGAGGCATCACGCTTGACGATATCGCGGCGGATATGGATGCCATGCATTCGAAGGCATTTGATCCGCTGGGACTCTCCGTTGACCTGACACTGGAGAGCGTCGGACGCCATAAGATGCGAAGCGGCAAAGAGGAGCACCGCTATAATCCGCAGACGATTCATCTGCTTCAGCAGTCAACGAGAACCGGAAGTTATGAAATGTTTAAGGAGTACACCAAGCTTGTTGACCGCGAGGAGACGGGAAACCTGAGAAATCTTCTCGATTTTGCCTATCCGGAGCATGGAATCAGCATTGATGAGGTGGAGAGCGTCGACTCTATCGTAACGCGCTTTAAGACGGGAGCCATGTCTTATGGCTCGATCTCCCAGGAGGCGCACGAGACACTGGCTCTTGCAATGAACATGCTTCACGGCAAGTCCAACACCGGTGAGGGCGGTGAGAGCGAGGAGCGTCTTGACTCTGCGGGCACGGATCATGACCGCTGCTCCGCGATCAAGCAGGTAGCGTCCGGACGGTTCGGTGTGACGAGCAGATATCTCGTGAGTGCAAAGGAAATCCAGATCAAGATGGCGCAGGGCGCAAAGCCTGGCGAGGGCGGACATCTCCCGGCGAGAAAGGTTTACCCGTGGATCGCGAAGACGCGTCATTCGACACCAGGCGTCAGCCTGATTTCCCCGCCGCCGCATCACGATATTTATTCCATCGAGGATCTGGCGCAGCTCATTTATGACCTGAAGAATGCAAATAAGTATGCGAGAATCTCCGTAAAGCTTGTCTCTGAGGCTGGAGTGGGAACGGTTGCGGCAGGTGTGGCAAAAGCCGGCGCACAGGTTATCCTGATCTCCGGATACGACGGAGGTACGGGAGCTGCACCGCGGAGCTCCATCCATCACGCAGGTCTGCCCTGGGAGCTGGGACTCTCAGAGACCCACCAAACGCTGATCCAGAACGGACTTCGCGACCGCGTCGTCATCGAGACGGACGGAAAGCTGATGAGCGGCAGGGATGTAGCTATCGCAGCGCTTCTGGGAGCGGAGGAATTCGGATTTGCGACGGCGCCGCTTGTGACGATGGGCTGCGTGATGATGCGCGTCTGCAATCTCGATACCTGTCCGGTCGGTGTCGCGACGCAGAATCCTGAGCTTCGCAGGCGTTTTACAGGAAAGCCGGAATACGTTGTCAACTTTATGCGCTTTATCGCACAGGAGCTTCGGGAATATATGGCAAAACTCGGTGTGCGCACGATTGAT
The DNA here is from genome assembly GCA_944384105.1 of uncultured Lachnospiraceae bacterium. Taxonomy (GTDB): domain Bacteria; phylum Bacillota; class Clostridia; order Lachnospirales; family Lachnospiraceae; genus Egerieimonas_A. Next base: position 17,614 of record CALWSC010000095.1, read on the forward strand.
GAGATGGTGGGAAGGACGGATCTGCTGCAGCAGACTAAACGCCGGAGTAATCCGCACGGCATGAAGCTGGATCTGTCTGCCGTGCTGGCAAGTCCGACGAACGGTGCGGCATGCACGTTCCAGCCGGAGAAGGCATATAATTTCCACCTTGAGCAGACACTGGACGAGCGCGTACTCTTAAAGGTTCTCGATCTGGAAAAGGCAGAAGGACAGCGCCAGGAGATTTCCGTGAAGCTGACGAATACAGACCGCACGTTCGGAACACTGCTGGGAGCGGAGATTACAAGGCAGTATAAAGACGGCCTGCCAGAGGATTCCATCGTGGTTCGATGCACCGGAGCCGGCGGACAGAGCTTCGGAGCCTTCATCCCGAAGGGACTGACGCTCTCTTTAAGCGGGGACAGCAACGACTACTTCGGCAAGGGACTTTCAGGAGGAAAGCTTGCAGTATATCCTCCCGAGGAAGCTTCCTATGAGGCGGATGAGAACATTATTGTGGGAAATGTGGCGCTCTATGGAGCCACAAGCGGCAGTGCCTATATCTGCGGCGTTGCCGGTGAGCGGTTTGCAGTCAGAAACTCCGGAGCGTATGCCGTTGTGGAAGGCGTCGGAGATCACGGCTGCGAGTACATGACAGGCGGAAGAGTCGCAGTGCTCGGCAAGACCGGCAAGAACTTTGCCGCAGGAATGAGCGGCGGAATCGCCTATGTGCTCGACGAGGAGAGCCGGCTGTACCGCAACATCAATAAGGAAATGATTTCGATTGAGAAAGTAGACAATAAATACGACCAGCAGGAGCTTTACGCTATGATCGAGAAGCATACAGAGGCGACAGGGTCCAAAAAGGGGAGAAAAATTCTCGAAAATTTTGAGGAGTATCTGCCCAAATTTAAGAAAATCATACCGAATGATTACAAAAGAATGCTGCAGCTTGCCACTAAATTTGAAGAGAGAGGCTTGAGCAGCGAACAGGCACAGATTGAAGCGTTTTACGAGGCCATGGAGCAGAAGAGATAGGAGGAGATAACGTGGGAAAGCCAACAGGATTTTTGGAATATGACAGAGAGACGGCCAGAGTAAAGCCGCCGCTTGAGAGAATTTCGGATTTTCGGGAGTTCCGCACGCCTCTGCCGCTGGAAAAGCAGAGGCTGCAGGGCGCAAGATGCATGGCGTGCGGTGTTCCCTTCTGCCAGGCGGGCGCCGTGATCGCGGGAATGGTCAGCGGCTGTCCGCTGCATAACCTGGTGCCGGAGACGAATGATCTGGTATACACAGGCAACTGGAAGCAGGCGTATGAACGATTAAAATCCACGCACAGCTTCCCGGAGTTTACCTGCCGCGTATGCCCGGCGCTGTGTGAGGCAGCCTGCACCTGCAATCTGAACGGGGAGCCGGTATCTACAAAGGAGAATGAACGCGCAATCATTGAGAAGGCATTCGCGGAGGGCTGGGTAAAACCCGAGATCCCTGCTGTGCGCACGGGCAAGAAGATAGCTGTAATCGGCAGCGGACCGTCCGGACTTGCGGCGGCTATGCAGTTAAACCGACGCGGACACAGCGTAACGGTATATGAGCGAAAGGATCGTATCGGCGGCCTGCTGCGCTATGGTATTCCGAATATGAAGCTCGACAAGAGCGTGCTGGACCGCCGCCTTCGCCTGATGGAGGAAGAGGGCGTCCGCTTTGTGACAAACGCCGATATCGGGGCGGATATCGCTGCGGAGGAGCTGTTAAATGCATACGACCGCATCCTGCTCGCCTGCGGGGCATCCAATCCAAGAGACATCACGGTTCCGGGCAGGGATGCCAAGGGCATCTATTTTGCCGTCGATTTCCTTTCCGGAGTGACAAAGAGCCTTCTCGACTCCAATCTCACAGACCGTAAGTTTGTGCCGGCAAAGGGAAAGCACGTTGTCGTGATCGGCGGGGGAGACACCGGAAATGACTGTGTCGGAACGGCGATCCGCCTGGGCGCAAAATCCGTGACGCAGCTTGAAATGATGCCGAAAGCTCCGGATAAGCGCACTGCGGACAACCCCTGGCCTCAGTGGCCGAAGGTCTGCAAGACCGATTACGGACAGGAGGAGGCGATTGCAGTCTTCGGACACGACCCGAGAGTCTATGAGACGACAGTTACGGAATTTCTGACCGGAAAGAAGGGTGAGGTGCGCCGCGCAAAGACTGTAAAGCTTCAAAGTGTCGTTGATCCATCAACCGGCAGAAGGCGCATGGAACCTGTTCCCGGAACAGAAAAAATCATTCCTGCGGATATGGGGTTGATCGCAGCCGGATTTCTCGGAGCGCAGAAGTATGTTGCGGACGCTTTTCATGTGAAGTTAAATGAGCGCACAAATGTAAGCACCGTGGACGGCGGCTACTGCACCGGGAATCCCAAGGTCTTTGCTGCAGGCGATATGCGCAGAGGACAGTCTCTCGTTGTCCACGCGATTCACGAGGGCAGAGAAGCGGCAAAGGCGGTTGACGCGTCCCTGATGGGATACACAAACCTTCAGTAAATTTTAAAAATTTCGTCTTGCGCCGATAAGACAGCTTTGCTATAATAAGGTGCAGGGACAAGGGCGTCTTAGTGTGGAAATGAATTTTCCAGATTAAGTGCGCCCTTTTTATTATAAAAATCGGCAGGAGGAAGCATAATGGAAAGAAATCTCAGAGAAGAGATACTGAATCTGATTGAAGAAGAGGATGTGGAATTCATTCGTCTGCAGTTTACGGACATGTGCGGAAATATGAAAAATATAGCAATCACCGCCGGGCAGATGGAGAAAGCGTTTCATAATCACTGCGTCATCGAGGGCGCTCCGCTGCCGGGCTTCGGCGGGGAGAAGACGGGAGACTTATTTCTGGCACCGGATCTGTCAACGTTTGCGATCCTGCCATGGAGGCCGCAGCAGGGCAAGGTGGCGCGTCTGATCTGCGACATATTAAAAGCGGACGGGACTTTGCTGGAGGAGAGCCCGCGCTATATCTTAAAGAGGACGCTCGCTGAGGCGGCCAAGAAGGGCTGTACCTTTCAGGTGGGAACGGAGCTGGAATTCTTTCTGTTTCATACCGATGACAACGGGGTTCCCACGACTATTACGCATGAGCAGGCGGGATATCTCGATTTAAGTCCGCTCGATCTCGGGGAGAATGCCAGAAGAGACATGGTGCTGACGCTTGAGGATATGGGAATTGAGGTTGAGTCCTCGCACCATGAGCTGGCGCCGGCGCAGCACGAAATCGATTTCCGCTATTCGGAGAGTTTAAAGGCAGCGGACGAGATCATGACTGCAAAAATGGCGATGCGCACGATTGCAAAGCGTCATGGACTGCATGCGACGTTTATGCCGAAACCCGTCATGGGCGAGGAGGGTTCGGGAATGCATATGTATCTGTCGCTGGAAAGGGACGGCAGAAATATTTTTGCTGATGACAGTGATCCGCTGGGATTAAGCCGCGAGGCGTACTGGTTCATGGGCGGCATTATGCACCACATCAACGCACTGATGGCACTGACGAACCCGCTGGTTAATTCTTATAAGCGGCTGATCCCGGACTTTGAGGCTCCGGTCTGGGCGGCGTGGTCGGCGGAAAACGGCAGCCAGCTTATCCGCATCCCTTCGATCAAGGGGGCGCGCACGCGGCTGGAGCTTCGCTGGCCGGATCCGTCGGCAAATCCCTATCTTGTGCATGCTGCCTGCCTTGCCGCAGGATTGTGGGGAATGGAGCATAAGATTGATCCGCCCGCACAGGCACCCGCGAAGATTAAGCGGATGGACGAGGAGGAAATCGAGGCACTTGGTATCCGCCGGGTACCGCAGAGCCTTCCGGAAGCGCTTCTGTATCTGGAGAGAGACGAGCTGATGAGAGATGTTCTCGGGGAGACCTTCCTGCGCAGATATATCCGCGAGAAGAGAAGGGAATGGCAGTCTTACGCAGCAGAAGTGAGCGAATGGGAGATTCAGCGGTATCTCTACCGCATATGACGGGCATCATTCTTGCGTTTCCGAACGCGGAGGACGGCAGGAGGATACAGAACATTCTGATTCGCCACGGCTTTGAGGTATCGGCAGTATGTACGAATGCTTCACAGGTCTTTGACGCTGTGTCACAGATGGATGCCGGGCTGGTTATATCCGGCTGCCGGCTGAAGGATATGCACTGTACGCAGCTTCGCGAGTGTCTGCCGAAGGGGTTCGAGATGCTGCTCATAGCGTCTGCTGCCGCAGTCAGCCAGTTAAACCTCGGCTTTATGGCACTGACCCTTCCGCTGAAAGTGTATGATCTGGTCAACACCGTGCAGATGATGACAAGCCAGATTGTCCGCTCCAGAAAGACAAAGCGCCCCCGCAGGGTAAGGAGCGAGCAGGAGCGCAGAATAATCGGAGACGCAAAACAGCTCTTAATGGAAAGAAACCATCTCAGCGAGGAGGAGGCGTACCGGTATCTGCAGAAGCAGAGTATGGACATGGGAAGAAGTATGCTGGAGACGGCGCAGATGATTCTCGCGCTGATGGATAATGAATAAAGAAAAAAGGATGAGGTAAATTATGTTTAAGATTAATGACAACTATTTGAAACTGCCGGGAAGTTATCTGTTTTCCGAGATTGCGTCAAGAGTGGCAAAGTACCAGGGGGAACACCCGGAACAGACGATTATCCGCCTTGGTATCGGCGATGTGACGCAGCCGCTTGCGCCGGCGATCATAGACGCGCTGCATAAGGCGGTTGACGAGATGGGACATGCAGAGACCTTTCACGGTTACGCTCCCGATCTGGGATATGCATTTCTGAGAGAAAAAATTTCGGAAAATGACTATAAAGCGAGAGGATGCGCGATCGCTCCGGATGAGATCTTTATCTCTGACGGTGCAAAGAGCGATTCCGGAAATATCCAGGAGATCTTCAGCCTGAATAACAAGGTTGCCGTGTGTGATCCCGTCTATCCGGTTTATGTAGATACTAATGTTATGGCGGGAAGAACAGGCTTATACCGCCCGGAGAAAGAGAATTTCGACGGTGTGATCTACATGCCGTGCACCGAGGCAAACGGATTCGTGCCGGATCTGCCCTCCGAGGTGCCGGATCTTATCTATCTGTGCTTCCCGAACAATCCGACCGGCGGCGCGGCGACAATAGAGCAGCTTCAGCGCTGGGTGGATTATGCGAATAAAAACGGCGCGGTTATCATTTATGATGCCGCATATGAGGCATATATTTCTGAGGAGCATATTCCTCACTCTATTTACGAGTGTGAGGGAGCCAGAACGTGCGCGATCGAGCTGAGAAGCTTCTCGAAAAATGCCGGATTTACCGGCGTACGTCTTGGCTTTACGGTTGTGCCGAAAGACTTAAAGGACAAAGACGGCGTAACGCTTCACAGTCTCTGGGCGAGACGCCACGGAACAAAATTTAACGGCGCGCCGTACATTGTGCAGAGAGCGGGAGAGGCCGTTTACTCTGAAGAGGGAAAAGCGCAGCTTAAAGAGCAGGTCGGCTATTACATGCGAAACGCCAAAGTCATCAGCGAGAGCCTGAAAAGCCTTGGCTATCAGGTGTCCGGAGGAGTCAACGCTCCGTATATCTGGCTGAAAACTCCGGGCAGAATGACATCCTGGGAATTCTTCGACCGCCTTCTTGAAAAGGCAAATGTAGTGGGAACACCCGGCTGCGGCTTTGGAGCCTGCGGAGAAGGATACTTCCGCCTGACTGCGTTCGGAACGTATGAAAATACGCTGGAGGCAATGGAGAGAATCGCGAAGATATAAGGTATTCCTCTTTAATCTGATTATATTGCATGAAATTTTTGGAAAATTTGACAAAATTACTTGCATGTACTGTGCTGGTGTGCTATAATCATTTGTGACTGAAACATGGCACAGACGCCGCTGTGGCGGAATTGGCAGACGCATACGACTCAAAATCGTACGGGAAACCATATGGGTTCGAGTCCCATCAGCGGCATTTAAGAAGTGATTTTCAGCAAGAACAGCCTTCAAACCAGAGGGCTTTTTTTGCTTTAAAGAAACTCTATAAACGAAAAAGAGGTGTGTGAAAATGGAACAAAATGTAAAGAAACTGGGATTTGGTCTAATGCGTCTGCCGCTGACAGATCCAAACAACGATGCCAGCATTGATGCAGAGACATTGAATAAGATGGTAGACGCATTTCTGGAACGGGGATTTACATATTTTGATACTGCGTGGATGTACTGCGGGTTTCAGAGCGAATGTGCGATCCGGGAGGCACTGGTAAAGCGTCATCCGAGAGACAGCTATACGCTGGCGGATAAGTTGCATGCCGGATTTATCAAAAGTAAAGAGGATAGGGATAAGATTTTCCAGGAGCAGCTTAAGAAAACCGGTGTGGACTATTTTGATTATTATCTTCTTCACGATGTGGGAACAGACCACTATAAAGTGTATGAGGATCTGGACTGCTTTCAGTGGCTGGAAGAAAAGAGGGCGCAGGGACTGGTGCGCCACATCGGATTTTCTTTCCATGACCATGCGGAACTGTTGGACCGTGTGCTGACAGAACATCCGGAGGTAGAGTTTGTCCAGCTTCAGCTTAATTACCTGGATTGGGACAGCGAGGGCGTACAGTCCCGCAAATGTTATGAGACTGCCGTCAGACATGGAAAACCGGTGATTGTCATGGAACCGGTGAAGGGAGGAACACTGGCGCGCGTACCGGAATCTGTAGAGAAGATGTTCCGGGAATACAGCCCCAAAATGTCCGTCCCGTCCTGGGCGATTCGCTTCGCAGCCAGCCAGGAGCACGTAATGATGGTCTTAAGCGGAATGAGCAATATGGAGCAGCTCACCGATAATATGAACTATATGTCTGATTTTCAGCCTCTGAACGGTGAAGAGCAGGCGCTTGTAAAAAAAGCGGTGGACATCATTAACAGTAATATCGCTGTTCCGTGTACCGGCTGTTCTTACTGTACGGAGGGATGTACGCAGCATATCGCCATTCCGAAGTATTTCTCGCTGTATAACGCCGATATGCAGGAAATCAAGGAAAAGGCATGGCGGCCGCAGGGAGAATATTATGACCGTCTGACGCTGACTTTCGGGAAAGCCAGCGACTGTCTGGAATGCGGACAGTGTGAGCAGGCATGCCCGCAGCATTTGCCCATTATACGGTATCTGAAGGATGTGGCGGCGCGGTTTGAAACACAGTCATAATTACCAGAGCAGTTCAAAACTTTTCAAAATATATGAACAGGAAAGGATGAGGAGTATGGAACCGTCGAAAGTATACTTTCTAAAGGAGATTACACCGGAAAATCTGGTCAGGATTTACGATGCGCTGCAGACTGCCCTTCCGGGAAAGATTGCAGTAAAGCTTCATTCCGGAGAAGAGGGCAATCAGAATTACATGAAGCCGGAATTTGTGAAAGCTCTGATTGACCATGTGCACGGCACAGTCGTGGAGTGCAATACCGCCTATAGCGGTGAGCGCAACACGACGGAAAAGCATGCGGCTCTGATGAAAAATCACGGCTGGAGCAAATATTTCGACGTGGACATTATGGATGCCGAGGGACCGGATCTTGAACTTGCGGTTGAGAACGGACTGCAGATTAAGACAAATTATGTCGGAAAGCATATGGCAGACTATGACTCCATGCTGGTGCTGTCTCACTTTAAGGGACACCCGATGGGAGGCTACGGCGGAGCGTTAAAGCAGCTCTCGATCGGCTGCGCTTCCTCTCACGGAAAGGCGAATATCCACGGAGCCGGTGAGCCTGACAAGATGTGGAGCACAGAGCAGAACAGATTTCTTGAGGCAATGGCTGATGCGGCGAAGACAGTAGCGGATTATTTTAAGGACAAGATTGTCTACATCAATGTGATGTGCAACCTCTCCGTAGACTGCGACTGCTGCGCTGTGGCGGAAGACCCCTGCATGAAGGATATCGGAATCCTTGCGAGCCTCGATCCTGTGGCACTTGATCAGGCATGCATCGATCTGATCTATCAGTCTGATGATCCGGGAAAAGGTCATTTCATCGAGCGCGTGGAGAGCCGAAACGGTATTCACACGATCGAAGCAGCGGCACAGCTCGGAATGGGAAGCAGAACGTACGATCTGGTTTCCCTCTGATTGATAATCAAAATATAACAGCGCCGCCCGGCGGGGACGGCGCTGTTTTTGTGCCTATTTTCCGCTGTCTCCATAATTGGAAAGCACCCGCGCCGACGGATCGTTTACATCGCATCCTTTCCAGTTCTTGTTCGGCATCCAGAAATCCACAACCATGTGAGACTGTCCCGGATAAAAACGCTCGAAGATCTCGCGGTATAACAGTGACTCTTTCGTAAAGGGTTTCGCATGGCTGTACGCGCTGCATTTCTGTTCAAATTCCGCGTCACTGTAGAGTTCTTCCGCGTACGCTTTCAGATCGTCGACGAGAGAGTGGCCGACTGCGTCGGAGAACGCGGCCTTCTCGCGCATCAGAATATTATATGGAAGATAATCCCCTTCAAAAGCGTGGCGAAGCAGATATTTTCCCTTATGATACACATTCATTTTTTTCGCCGGATCGATGGCCATAACGTAGGAAACAAAATCCAGATCGCCGAAAGGAACTCTTGCCTCCATAGAGTGGACGCTGATGCAGCGGTCCGCGCGCAGAACATCGTACATATACAGCTCCCGCACTCTCTTGACAGATTCTTTTTGAAATTCTTCCGGCGAGGGGGCAAAATCCGTGTATTTATATCCGAACAGTTCATCGGAGATTTCTCCGGTCATCAGCACCCGGATATCCGTCTGCTCGTGAATTGCCTTACAGATCAGATACATTCCCATAGAGGCTCGAATAGTGGTGATATCATACGTTCCAAGCGCCTGGATTACCTCCGGCAGGGCATTGATAACCTGTTCTCTGGTGATGATGACTTCCGTGTGTTCGCTTCCGATATAATCGGCCACCTCTTTTGCATACTTCAGGTCGATGGCATCCGTTTCCATGCCGATGGCAAATGTCCGGATCGGGCGTTTCAGCAGCTTGGAGGCAATGGCGCAGACCAGGGAGGAGTCCAGCCCGCCGCTCAGCAGAAATCCCAAGGGAGCGTCGGAATCCAGTCTTTTTTTCACGCCTGCGATCAGCTTGCTGCGGATGTTGGCGCAGATTGTCTCGAGATCATCCGAAAGGACTTCTTTCACTGCCGTGATATCCCGATAACAGATAAAATTCCCATCTTTATAGTAGTGACCGGGCGGAAACGGGTAAATTTTATCCGCAAGTCCCACGAGATTCTTGGCTTCGCTGGCGAACAGGATCGCTCCCCGGCTGTCATATCCATAGAACAGCGGGCGGATTCCGATGGGATCTCTTGCCGCTATATAAGACCCGGAAGCGCCGTCATAAAGGATCAGGGCAAATTCCGCGTCCAGAAGAGAGAACATCTGAAGACCGAACTCTTCATAGAGCGGAAGCAGGATCTCACAGTCGCTGTCGCTTTCAAAATGGTAGCCTTTGCGGATCAGGCGCTCTTTGAGAGAACGGAAGCCGTAGATCTCTCCGTTGCAGACAAGATAATTCTGGTGCAGCGAGAACGGCTGCATTCCCTCGGGCGTAAGCCCCATAATCGAAAGCCTCTGGAATCCCAGGTACCCGTTTCCTGTATTGATAATCTTCATCGCGTCAGGACCGCGCGACTCCGTTTTGGTAAATCCTTCCAGAAACCGTGTATAATCTGCCTCAGAGGAGCAGTAAGCCATAATCGAACACATAAGTATCATCCTCCCGTGTGAATTTTGAAATAAAAAAGAGCAAAGATGCCTTTTTGTAAAGCACCTTTGCTCTTTATGAATCTTAATTATACGTGACGGAATCATCAAAGTCAAGCATTTTTGCAAACCTCTCTGTAAACAAATCTGCATACTCCCCATAGTAATGCCCGTCATAATCCACAAAATAGTTCAGATCCCGCAGATCTGAGAATTCCTCTATATAATTACAGTTATAATATGCAACACCCAGCTCTTTGGAGAGCGCTGTAAAATACTGATTCGCTCCTGCGTATGCACTGGAGTATTCCTGAACGGTAACTTCCGGCACCGGAGTCGTGACTGCAATGAGGCGGATTCCCTCGCGCTCGCAGAGCTGTGCCAATCTGCGAAAATAAATTTCAGATTCCGGGGAGATATTGTCTCCCGTGTAAAGGACGGGAATATCCTTTACTGACTTATCCGCGGGCTGCACGAGCCGTTCAATAAATCCGCTGCTGTGATAAATCTGTGCCGGATTCGCAAAGGAAGAGATACCGAAGTCTTTATATTCTTCGCTTCTCTTTTGAGATAAGGTGTTATTCACAGAAAAAATCTTACCCCGGTACAGATACCACGGAAACAGTGTATTGCGGAAGTCTCCGTCGAGAATCTTTGTCATCCAGTAGTGAAACTTCGTAAACGACGCCGGGAATTCCTGATATAATATCGCGAAGTCTGCTCCCTCGTTCGGCTCGGACACAAAGTAGCCCGCGTCCAGCTCGTAGATTACCTGCTTTGGCTTATGGCCCGTCTCGCAGGCAAGCCGGACAATGTGGTAGGCGTCGATCGGATATTCGCCGCCAAGGCACTGATTTGTGCTGACAGTGCCGCAGACGGAATCGAACACCTCGGGATTCAGCCCGCATTTTCCGTGGGAACTTCCCACAAAAATCGTGTCGTGATCCTCTGAGATAAGATGGTGTATATCCACCCGGCTGTAGGTGTAGGGATACAGCGCGAAAGAGAGCAGGCTGTTGACTCCGATCACCAAGGCAAGCAGAAACGCCAGAACAGCGAACCGTTTAAAATTGCGCATAGATAAATCCTCCTGTCAGTGACGGCGGCTGTCCAAGGCATGGCAGTGCAAAGAACAGTGCGAGATAGACGGCCAGGCGCAGAACGAGCGGACGTTTTGCCAGAGCTTCCCGGACGCATACCCCCCGCTCCTGCAGCACGCTCACACAGAAGAGTACAAGGCAGCCTGCGGCAAGAATCACAAGAACCGCGGCAGTCATCGCCGTGCTTCCATTTTGCTGCACCGGAATGGACAGAAGCTCCGACGGAGTAAATGTTGTGACCGCATTATGCATCATTCCGAGCGCCTGGGGAACGGAATCCGCCCGGTCGAAAAACCAGCTGATATTTACAAGCAGGAATGTCCTGAGAATCTGGAACAGCTGATACCACCAGGCGCTGCCGTTGATGTGCAGCGCTTTTTTCCAGCTTCGGTACTGTCCGGCGAGCAGTCCGCTTACTGCAATAATGATACCGTTATACAGACCGTAGACGATAAACTTCCAGGCGGCTCCGTGCCAGATGCCCACCACGAGAAATACGATGAGATTTGCCACGCAGATCGGAAGTGTGCGGCCAATCGATTTGCCGAACCGCTTTTTGGCAAACCTGCCGAATCTGTTCATCCATCCCGAGAGAGAGACCGGATAAAACACATAATCTTTCATCCAGGTACCCAGGGTGATGTGCCAGCGGTGCCAGAAATCGGTAATGGAGCGGGCAAAATATGGACGCTTAAAGTTATCGTCCAGAGTGATGCCGAACAGGTTTGAGATTCCCTGTACGACATCCATTCCTCCGGAGAAATCTCCGTAGAGCTGGATACTGTAGCCCAGGACGCCGAAGATCGAGAGCCCCGCATATTTCTGCGTGTCAGAAAAAATGGCGGATACAAAGACGCCTGCATTGTCCGCCAGAACCATTTTCTTAAAAAATCCCCACAAAATCAGTTCCAGACCGCGTTCGATCCTCTGAAAATCAAACGTATGCTCCGCATAGAGCTGGCCTGCCAGGCGGTGAAAGCGCCCGATAGGACCCTGAAGAATCTGAGGAAAGAAGGAGACAAAGAGCGCGAAGCGCAGCACATTTCTTTCCGGTTCGCATTTTCCCCAGTACACATCCAGGACGTAGCCCGTGGACTGAAAGGTGTAAAAGGAGATGCCTAAGGGCAGCAGCAGCGAAAACAGATCGATCTGCGTGCCGAAGACGGCATTGATGTTTAAGACCGCAAAGTTGGTATACTTCATCACAGCCAGCATTCCAAAATTCAGAAACAGTCCGCAGACCACAATGATGCGGCCGTAAAACCGAACTTTCTTTTTGTCTGTGCACGAAGTTCTGACAGCGTAAAGCAGCCTTCCTGCCCCGTAAGTGGTAAGTGTGGAGAACAACAGGAAAAACAGAAACTTTACGCCTGAGGAAGCGTAGTAGATGTAGCTGAATAACAAAAGCCACATCCACTGAAAACGCTTCGGTATCACATAATATCCGAACACAGCGGCTGCCACGAAGACGACAAATTTCATTGATATTAGTGACATACTGCCTCCCGGATTCTTACGCCTCTTCTTTCAGGCGGCAGACCATCGCCCACAGAGCTTTTGCGGAATTAAAATTTTCAGGGACGATTTCCGCCGGAGTGACGGATATTCCGAAAGCATCCTCCAGCTCGCTGACGATGGAGAGGATTGCAAAGGAATCCAGAATACCGTCGTCAATCAGAGTCTCACAGTGTTCATAATCAGCATCCGGCTGAATATCCTCTAAAATTTCTAGTAATTGTTCCATATCATAATACCTCGCTTTCTTTAAATATCTGTGTGCCGCCTATGGCTGTCCCGTCTGGAATTGTTTCTTATACAGAGGAAACCCGCGGAGCATTAAGCACGTCCGTGGGCACCGCGCCGCGCGCCTCTACAAGTCCTTCTGCGGCAGACCAGAGATATACCTGCGGCAGATCCCTGCTCAGAAACAGAGAAATCGCTTCCGTGACAGAATATGCCCCCACACGGCTGAACAGCAGGCGGTCGCCGCAGGAGAGCTGCGGCAGTGAAGCCTTCCGCACCAGGATATCCCCGGCAGTGCAAAGCGCGCCGCAGAGCTGGTAATCCGCCGTTTCCCCGGCTGTCCCTCCGTCCTTTGGCAGAACAGAGAAGTACGGATGTTTCATCGCCATCGTCTGCCCGTAATAGTTCAGATGATGAATCCCTCCGTCGAGAATCGCATAATTTTCTCCCTGCGTGCATTTAACGTCGCGCACTGTGGTCAGGTAATAGCCGCACGGCGCGGCGAGAAAGCGACCCATCTCCAGCGTGATTTTGCCTGAAAAGGACAGTTCGTCCAGCATGCTGCCAAACTGCGCGAGAAGCTCCTCATCCGGTACAGCGGGATCTGTCACAAAGTACGGTACGAAGAATCCCGGACCGTATTCCAGTTCCTCAGCCGTATAGCCCCAGACGCGGGCAAGATATGCCAGAAATTCATCCAGCTGCCTCAGCTCTTCACCGATTGCGTCCAGCCGTTTCTTCTGAGTCCCCGAGTAAAATTGAATTCCCAGCAGCGTAAGCTGGGGATACGCTCCGCGCCCGCGGACGATATCCTGCACAGCGTCTTTGTCCATGCCAAACTGATTTCCGCTCGAGAGGCGCAAAAGCAGCCGCAGGGGACAGTGTTCCTCCTCGGAAATCCTGCGCAGCAGCCCGAACTGCCCCAGGGACTCGGCAGTGAAGATATTTGCCCCGCCCCAGGTGCGCACTGTACGGCGGATGTCATCCTCATCCTTCCAGACGCCGGAGAGCACAACCTTTTCCATTGGCACACCGAGCCGTTCGCAGATGCGCAGCTCTCCCGGAGAGCAGACCTCCAGACGGCCGGCACAGGACGCGGCGGTATGGGTGAGGAAGGGATTTGCCTTCATCGCGTAGCACAGCCGTGCCCGGGGAGCGAGCAGGCTGCGGATTTTCTGCACTCGCCCGGCAAAGGCGTCCAGATCGAACAAGTAGGCGGGAGTGGACTTCAGTGAGAAAAATTCCCGCGGAACATTTTGTATTAATTGCTTCATGTATCTGCCTCCATATATTTCTGCCTCAGAAGCTGGCGGTCAATCTTTCCGTTTTTATTCAGAGGAAATTCCTCCAGAAAGATAAATTGGTTCGGAATCATAAAGGGCGGAAGGAGCTGTCCGAGTCTGTGTACAATTTCGCGCTTTGTAAGATCTGTCCGGCAGAATGCGGCAAGCCGTCTGCGCTTTTCGTCAAAGATGCAGCAGGCCCGCTCCATGCCGGAAAGTTTCTCAAGCGCCGCCTCCACTTCTCCGAGTTCAATGCGGTGCCCCATATGCTTAATCTGGAAATCTTTCCGGGAGGCAAAGTAGAAAAGACCGTCCTCCCCGCAGTACGCCAGATCGCCCGTTCGATAGATTCTCTGCGGATACTGAGGGCAGAGAGGATTGTCCACAAAAACTTTTGAAGTCTGCTCCGGATTGTTATAGTATCCGAGCGCCAGACATGTTCCGGATACGCAGAGCTCTCCGGTGACGTGCGGCTCTGTAATCTCCCTGTCGGATTCGTCGAGCAGAAATACGCGCTCATTGGGAAACGGCCTTCCGATTGGCAGATGCTCTCCGGGAGCAAATTTCCGGTCAACAGTATAATAGGTGCAGTTGCAGGTGATCTCTGTCGGACCGTAGAGATTTACAAACTGCGCGTCCGGCAGGTGCTCCTGCCAGATATTGAGATCCCGAATCGGCATGACCTCCCCGGAAAAGAGAACTTTCTGAACGGTATCGGGAACGCGGTAGTCGAAGCCCTTCAGCCCTGAGATCATGCACAGCGCCGAAACTGCCCAGATCAGCGTGGTGACGCGCCTCTCGCAGAGAAAGTCAAGCAGCTGTACAGGAAAGGAAAACATCCGCCGCGGAATGATCTGCACACACGCGCCGGTCTTTAATCCGGAGTAGATGTCCTTTACCGATACGTCGAAGTCCCACGGAGCCTGATTGCCGATGACGTCTTCTTCAGTGATTGAGAAGAGCTCTGTGAAAATGTCGATAAAGTCCAGCACAGAACGGTGACTGACCACAACGCCCTTGGGAACTCCTGTAGAGCCGGAGGTGAAATTACAGTAGAGCGGAGCAGTGTCCGTCATTCGATCCCGTATCGCTGCCAGCCGCGCCGGTTCAGCCGGAGCACATTCGAGTTCCTCCATAAGAAGGATTTCCCGGGAAAATCCCGATTCCCGGAATGCGCCGATATAGGATTCACAGGTAACTGCAGCAGGAGCATCCAGCGTCTTCAGAATCTGCTGCAGCCGTGCCGGTGGCTGCTTTACATCCAGCATACAGTAAAAACATCCCGCATACACACATCCGAGCAGCAGTGCGATTGTATCTGCGCCTTTCTCCATAAACACGGGGACTGGCGTTTCGGGTGCGAGCTTTTTGGAAAGCGCACTTCCGATTCTCTGCGCCCTGCTCTCAAGCTGCGCAAATGTACAGGAGCCAAACACATCCGCAAAAGCCGTCCGCTCCGGAAATTTTTCCGCTGATTCCTCCAGATATTCCAGAACATTTTTCCGCATAAAACCATCCCGCCTTTCTCGTTTCAGGAATTTTTCCCCATTTTAAAAAGAAAGAATGCAAAAATCAATAGCCTTCACAAAATGTTCAGAGAAACGTAAGAAAAATTACAAAAATCTGCGGTGAATTTTTTTGAAATCTTTTTACCCCTACATCTTTTTGCAAAAATGTGTTAACATAAAAGCATATGAACAGTCAGGAGGAAAACGACACATGAAAATTTTATTCTACGACACAAAGAGCTATGACAAGGACTCCTTTGAGAGTATGAGATCCGAATATCCAGAGATCGAGATTGATTATCTCAAGACGGATCTGGCACCGAAGACTGCGCAGCTTGCCGCCGGGTATGATGCGGTCTGCGCGTTTGTGAGTTCGGATATTCATGAGGAGACGATGAGAGGTCTGCATCAGGCAGGCGTGAAGCTGCTTCTGATGCGGTGCGCGGGATTCAACAACGTGGCGCTCGATACGGCAAAAGAGTGCGGCATCACTGTCATGCGCGTGCCGGGCTACTCACCGGAGGCAGTGGCAGAGCACGCGATGGCACTCGCGCTCGTTGTAAACCGCAGGATGCATAAATCCTACGTAAAAGTCAGAGAGAATGACTTCAGTCTCGGCGGGCTTATGGGCTTTAATTTCTATCAGAAGACTGCCGGTATCGTGGGAACCGGTAAAATTGGAGCCGCCATGTGCCGCATCTGCCGCGGCTTCGGCATGAGAGTCATTGCCTATGATGTCTACCGGAATCCGGATCTCGATTTCGTAGAGTACGTGACGCTGGACGAGCTGCTGAGCCAGAGTGATCTGATCTCACTGCACTGCCCGCTGATGAATGACACCTATCACCTCATCAACCGCGAGACGATCCAGAAGATGAAAGACGGGGTGATTCTCGTCAACACTTCCCGCGGAGGACTTGTAAAGACAGCAGACCTCATCGAGGGTATCCGGGCACGCAAGTTCTTCGGCGTGGGACTCGACGTATACGAGGAAGAGACAAATAATGTCTTCGAGGATCGCTCGGACGAGATACTGGAGACTTCAATCACAGCAAGGCTGCTCTCCTTCCCGAATGTAATGATCACTTCCCACCAGGGATTCTTCACCAGAGAAGCGTTAAGTGCGATCGCAGAGACGACGCTCAATAATGCCAGGGACTTTGCTGAAGGACGCGAGAACGGAAATATTGTGAAATAACACCGGAGGGCCAATGCTCATGCGTGGGCATTGGCTCGCTCTTGTAAACTGCCCCTTGAAGGTGTATAGTGTAAGATAGCAAAGGAAACCGGCGGCTGCTTACAGCACGCTGCGCAAAGGAGGAAACACGCATTGGACTGCAAGGAAGCGCAGGCAAAGATCCCGGATTATATCAGCGGTACGCTCTCGCCCCGGGAATTGGAAAATTTTATTGCGCATATACGGAAATGCCCGGTGTGCTACGAGGAGCTGGAGACATACTTTACGATTCACCTCGCCGTTGCCACACTGGACGATGACAAGCCGGATTTTTATAACTTTTCCGGCAAGCTGGAGAAGGATATTGAGGAGAAGGAACACATGCTGCGCCGCGGCAGGGCGGCAAGACGCTTCCTGATCGCGGCAGGACTGATCCTTCTGGCTGCACTGTTCGGCGTGGTGCTTGTGACATATGAGCTTCTGCCGGTACTGTGACAGACATAATCAGGATAAACGGAAAAAAGGAGTTATACAGACATGGGGAAAAAGATAGTACTGATCGACGGACACAGCATATTGAACCGCGCGTTTTACGGACTTCCGGATCTGACGAATTCCGAGGGGCTGCACACGAACGCGGTATACGGCTTTTTAAATATCCTCTTTAGAATCTTGGAGGAGGAGAAGCCGGATTATCTGACTGTGGCATTCGATCTGCACGCGCCGACATTCCGGCATAAGATGTATGAGGCGTATAAGGGTACGAGAAAGCCCATGCCCGCAGAGCTTAAGGAGCAGGTTCCGCTGATGAAGGAAGTGCTTCAGGCAATGGGAATTGCGATTGTGCAGCAGGAAGGCTACGAGGCGGATGATCTCCTGGGGACGCTGGCAAGGAGAGCAGAGCGCGGGGGGATGGACGTTACAATCGTCTCCGGCGACAGAGATCTGCTGCAGCTTGCCACGGATAAGACTAAGATCCGCATCCCGAAGACAAAGGGCGGCAAAACACTGATTGAGGACTATTACACAAAGGATGTCATTGAGAAATATCAGGTTAAGCCTTGGCAGATTGTGGAGCTGAAGGCGCTGATGGGCGATACCGCCGATAACATCCCCGGCATCCCCGGTGTCGGAGAGAAGACTGCCACGAAGATGATTGTACAGTTCGGAAGCGTTGCGAATGCCTATGCGCATCTGGAAGAAGTCAAGCCGAATAAGGCCAGGGAATCGCTGCGCGACAACTACGACAAGGCAACGCTCAGCAGAAAGCTTGCGGCAATCGATGTGGAAGCTCCGGTGGAGTATTCGATGGAAGATGCCAAGATAGGCGATTTTTACACAGATGCCGCGTATGAGATTTTTCGGAGGCTGGAGTTTAAGAATCTGCTGAGCCGCTTTTCGGATACGCCGGCGGCGGAAGTGTTCAGCCCCCGGATGATTACGGAGTTTACAGAGGCAGAGGAAATATTTTCTCAGGCAGGAAAAGCTTCGGCAGCAGGAGTTTCCGTTCTGGAGAGCGGAAGAGATCTGCTGGGCGCTGCGCTGTCCTGGGAGGATAACCATGTATACCTCCCGGTTCAGGGCTTTATAACATCGGGGTATCTCGGACAGCAGCTCGACGGGCTTGCCCGGAATACAGAGGTCTGCAGCATGGATATCAAGGGGCTTTTGAAATGGGCGCCGCATCTGACGCCGGAGCGCTCCTTTGACGCCTCAATTGCCGCATATCTTCTAAACCCTCTGAAATCGTCGTATCATTATGAGGATATCGCAAAGGAATTTGCGGGAAAATATCTCCCGTCTCCTGAGGACATATTTAAGGCTCCGAAGCTTCCATCCCCGGAGAAGATGGAGCAGGAGCAGGCGGCGCAGTATGTGTGTGCAGCGGCGTGCGCAGCATACGCCTCGCGCGGAGAAATGCTGCGAAAGCTTGAGGAGACGGACATGAGAAAGCTCTATGACGAGATTGAGCTTCCGCTCGCGTTCACGCTGCATGATATGGAGCAGGCTGGCATCCGCGTGGAGGGAGAAGCGCTCAAGGCATATGGAGAGCAGCTTGAGGTACGGATCGAGGAGCTTGAGAAGATTATTCATGAACAGGCAGGAGAGGAATTTAACATCAGCTCCCCCAAGCAGCTCGGCGTGATTTTATTTGAGAAGCTGGGTCTGCCGGGGGGCAGGAAGACAAAAAGCGGTTACTCGACGGCGGCCGACGTGCTGGATAAGCTTGCACCGGATCATGAGATTGTTGCAAATGTGCTGGAGTACCGGCAGCTTGCAAAGCTGAAATCCACGTACGCGGACGGGCTTGCGGCATTTATTGCGGAAGATGGGCGTATTCACTCAAACTTCAATCAGACGATCACCGCAACGGGGCGCATCAGCAGCACGGAGCCGAATCTGCAGAATATTCCGATCCGCATGGAGCTTGGCAGACTGATCCGCAAAGTATTTGTGCCCGAAGACGGCTATGTGTTCCTCGACGCGGATTATTCTCAGATCGAGCTGCGCGTGCTCGCGCATCTGTCCGGAGACGAGAAGCTCATTCAGGCGTACCGGGAGGCGAGAGATATTCACAAGATTACGGCTGCGGAGGTTTTTCATGTGCCGTTCGACGAGGTTACTCCGCTTCAGAGACGAAACGCCAAGGCGGTCAACTTCGGAATCGTCTACGGCATCAGTTCATTCGGGCTGAGTCAGGATCTGAGCATTACACGCAAGGAGGCCGCGGAGTATATTGAGAAGTATTTCGAGACGTATCCGAAGATTAAGGGATACCTTGATGGCTGCGTGGCACAGGCAAAGGAGAAAGGGTACGCGGTAACGCTCTTTGGCAGGAGACGCCCCGTCCCGGAGCTCTCCTCGAGTAATTTCATGCAGCGTTCGTTCGGAGAGCGCGTAGCGATGAACTCTCCGATTCAGGGAACTGCCGCAGACATCATTAAGATCGCGATGATCCGTGTCAACAACAGATTAAAATCCGGGGGATTTTCTTCACTGCTGATCCTGCAGGTGCACGATGAGCTCTTAATTGAGACAAAGAGAGAGGAGACTGCGCAGGTAGCTGCGATTCTTGAGGAGGAGATGAAGAATGCGGCGCATCTGAAAGTCAACCTCGAAGTGGATATGGAAGAAGGAGAGAACTGGTACGAGGCGAAATGAGAAGGGAGAACATAAGATGAAGATTGTGGGAATCACCGGAGGAGTCGGCTCCGGAAAGAGTGAGATACTCACCTATATAGGAAGAAATTTTGACGCCGCAGTAGTGAAGGCAGACGAGGTCGCACACCTTCTGATGTCTCCGGGCAGGGTGTGCTACCCCGAGATCATCCAGCTGTTCGGAAGTGATGTGACACGCGCTGACATGAGTATTGACCGCAAAAAGCTCGCAGCCATAGTCTATCAGGACCGGGAGCAGCTTGAAAAGCTCAACCAGATCGTACATCCGGAAGTCAAGAAATATATCCTGCGCGCGATTGAGCGGGAGCGCAAAAATGAGACCGCATATTTTTTTATCGAGGCAGCTTTGCTTTTGGAAGATAATTATGATGCAATCTGCGACGAGTTGTGGTATATTTATACGGATGAGGATGCGCGCAGGGAACGGCTGAAGCTCTCGCGGGGATACACAGACGCCAGGATCGATGAGATCATGGCAAATCAGCTCTCCGAGGATGAGTTCAGCGAGAGGTGCGATTTTGAGATCGACAACAGCGGAGAATTCGCGCATACCATAGAACAGATTGATCAGAGGATGAGCAGATTATGAAACTTTGCAGTATAGCAAGCGGCAGCAGCGGAAACTGTATTTTTGTGGGAAGCGACAGCAGCAGTCTGTTAATCGACGCCGGAATCAGCGGAAAGCGCGTGGAGGCGGGATTAAAGACGCTTGACCGCTCCCCGAAGGAGCTTGACGGAATTTTAATTACCCACGAGCACTCCGATCACATTCAGGGTCTGGGTGTTCTGGCGAGAAAGTATGGAATCCCGATTTATACCACGCGGGGAACTGCCCGGGCGATTCTGGAGGCGGGAAAGATCGGAAAGCTGCCGGAAGGGATTTTCCGGGAGGTTCGGGAGGATGAATTTTTTACAGTGGGAGATCTGAGCGTGCAGCCGTTTCGGATTTCACATGACGCGGCGCAGCCTGTAGGTTACCGCGTACACCATGAAGGGCGCGCAGTTGCGGTTGCAACGGACATGGGGATTTACGATGACTATATCGTGGAGCATTTAAAAGGGGTCAATGCGCTGCTTCTCGAGGCAAACCACGATGAACGGATGCTTCAGGCGGGTTCTTATCCGTATTATCTGAAGCGCAGGATTGCAGGAAAAAGAGGACATCTCTCCAATACCACGGCAGGACAGCTTCTGTGCCGGATTCTGGGGGATCAGCTACATACGATTCTGCTGGGGCATTTGAGCAGAGAGAACAATTACGAAGCGCTGGCATACGAGACGGTCTGCGCGGAGGTGACAATGGGAAATACGCCGTATAAATCGGGCGATTTTCATATCGCGGTTGCAAAGAGGGACTGCGTATCAGAATTAATCAGCGTATAAGGAGAAGAGAGAGCAATGAAGAAGACAATTATTACCGTAGTCGGAAAAGACACTGTGGGCATTATCGCAAAGGTATGCACATATCTGGCGGAGAACGAGGTAAATATTGAGGATATCAGCCA
This sequence comes from uncultured Lachnospiraceae bacterium, assembly GCA_944384105.1. Classification (GTDB taxonomy): domain Bacteria; phylum Bacillota; class Clostridia; order Lachnospirales; family Lachnospiraceae; genus Egerieimonas_A. The sequence goes on from CALWSC010000095.1 coordinate 38,858, forward strand.
GACAATCGTACAGGGATACTTCAACATGATCCTGATTACTGACACATCCCGCAGCAATAAGGAGCACGGTGTGATGGCGGAAGAGCTGGAGAAGCTTGGAACTCAGATCGGTGTGACAATCCGCTGCCAGCATGAGGACATCTTCAACATGATGCACCGTATCTAATGAGGAAAAGGAGAACGACGGGATGATTAATTTATTTGAAGCAAGCGAAACCAATAAAATGATTTCCGAGGAGAACCTGGACGTCCGCACGATCACCATGGGAATCAGTCTGTTAGACTGCATTGACTCCAATCTGGATAGAGTCAACGCGAAGGTTTATGATAAGATTACGACGATGGCGAGAAATCTGGTTCAGACCGGAGAAGACATCTCGAGAGAGTACGGGATTCCGATTGTAAATAAGAGAATCTCCGTGACGCCGATCGCTCTGGTAGGCGGAGCGGCGTGCAAGTCCCCGGAGGATTTTGTGACTCTGGCGCGTACGCTTGATCGTGCGGCGCATGAGGTAGGCGTCAACTTTATCGGCGGCTATTCTGCGCTCGTAAGCAAGGGTATGACGCAGGCTGACGAATATCTGATCCGCTCCATTCCGGCTGCTCTTGCGGAGACAGAGTGCGTGTGCAGCTCCATCAATGTGGGATCCACAAAGACAGGCATCAACATGGACGCAGTCAAGCTGATGGGTGAGATTGTAAAACAGACAGCCGAGAATACGAAGGAGCAGGATTCCCTGGGCTGCGCGAAGCTTGTAATCTTCTGCAATGCTCCGGATGATAATCCGTTTATGGCAGGAGCATTCCACGGCGTAACAGAGGCGGACGCAATTATCAATGTAGGTGTATCAGGACCGGGTGTTGTAAAGCATGCTCTTACAAAGGTACGCGGCAAGAATTTTGAAGTGCTCTGTGAGACAATCAAGAAAACGGCATTTAAGGTAACGCGTGTTGGTCAGCTCGTGGCGCAGGAGGCCTCCAGAAGACTCGGCGTGCCGTTCGGCATCATCGACCTGTCCCTGGCTCCGACTCCGGCTATCGGAGATTCTGTAGCTGAGATTCTTGAGGAGATCGGTCTGGAGTCCGTGGGCGCACCCGGTACAACGGCGGCTCTGGCGCTGTTAAACGATCAGGTGAAAAAAGGCGGCGTTATGGCTTCCTCCTATGTCGGCGGCCTAAGCGGCGCATTCATTCCGGTCAGCGAGGATCAGGGTATGATCGATGCGGTGAACGCAGGCGCGCTGACGCTGGAGAAGCTCGAGGCAATGACCTGTGTATGCTCTGTGGGCCTTGACATGATCGCCATTCCCGGCGATACGAAGCCGACGACGATTGCGGGTATCATTGCGGACGAGATGGCAATCGGAATGATCAACCAGAAGACAACGGCAGTCCGTCTGATACCGGTTATCGGAAAAGGAGTTGGCGAGACTGTGGAGTTCGGAGGACTTCTGGGATACGCTCCGATCATGCCGGTTAACCAGTTCAGCTGTGATGCATTCATCAACCGTACAGGCCGCATCCCGGCTCCGGTTCACAGCTTTAAGAATTGATTTTTTTTCACAGCGCGTTTTCAATTCTCTGAAAACGCGCTGCTTTTTTTGGTTGAAGTCAGGAGAAACATAGGATGAGAAGTTGGGAATTCAATCTGTTTATGGCATTTCTATGGGCAATAGCTGCTGCAGTGCTTTTCCTGGAATACCGCTCAGGAATTGCGGCAATCCCTGCCTGCCTGGCATCCGTTATTTTTCTGGGAATTGCGGTTTTCCTGCTGAGGAAAAGCAGAAAAAATAAAGATATTTGAGTATATAAAAAGTTGCTCTGCAGTGAAAAAAAGAGTAAAATGGAAAAAAAGAAGAACAGGAGGAATGTATATGAAAAAAGGACAGAAGTGGCTGGCAGTTTTACTGGCAGGGGCGATGACCGCAGGAAATGCTCTGCCTGTGTACGCACAGGACAAAACAGCAGAGGCTCCAAAGACGGAAAGTGCGGCTGTAAGCTATAATTTGGTAACGGACACAGAAGCTTGGAGCGGAACCATACAGAGAACTCCGGAGGAAATCATGGAGTATCTGAATGGGCTGGGAGACGCGGTATACGGTGATTATGAGATGACATATGAGCAAGAGCCATCCACATCTGCTCCGTACGCGCCCGGCCGGCTGTCTATGGAGACACAGCAGCACGCGCTGGATACGCTGAACGCAATCCGCTACATTGCAGGAATTCCAAATGACGTGACATATAATGCGTCTTACGCGGAACGCGTACAGGCGGGTATGCTGGTAAACTATGCGCTGGGTGAACTGTCACACACACCGGCACAGCCTGCGGATATGGACAGTGCACTGTATCAGCTCGGATTTTCCGGGACAAGCAGCTCCAATATTGCCTGGGCGTCATGGAGAAACTGTTCTTTGAGCTGGACACTGATTCATTCCTGGATGGCAGATGATGATTATTTAAACATTTCTGTAGTAGGGCATCGCAGATGGCTTCTGAATCCCGGAATGGGGCAAACGGCATTCGGCATGGTCCAGGGAGATAAAGGAACATACAGCGCGGTATATGCATTTGATTACACCGGCGAGTCAGCGGGAGATTATTATGACGTATCCTGGCCTGCGCGCGTGATGCCGGTGGAATTTTTCAATACAGGGTATCCGTGGAGTGTGAGCACGGGAACATATGAAAACGCATCTCAGGTTCAGGTGAATCTGCTGCAGACCCGTACCGGACAGGAGTGGAATTTCTCCGCAGCCGGCTCTGACGGAGCGTTCTATGTGGACAATGGAGGCTACGGTCAGACCGGCTGCATTATCTTCCGTCCGGATAATCTTTCCTATCTGCCGGGCGATACATTTGAGGTGACGATCACCGGCCTTTCCGGCGGGCGTACACTGGAGTACCCCGTACTCTTTTTCGATGCCGAAACAGGAGCAGGTGCAGACGGCATGGTGAAAGACGGATGGGTTCTGGAAGACGGCGAGTGGCATTTTTACGAAGACGGAACACAGGTCATGAACGGCTGGGTGAGCGTACAGGAGGAAGATCCGTATAACGGAAATCAGATAGGAACCGTCTGGTATCATATCGGTGCCAACGGCAATCCGGGACAGATGGATACCGGATGGATTGCGGATGAGACGGGATGGAAGCATTACTACCTCGACACGAACGGCAGAATGATTCACGATACCTGGGCAAATGCAAACGCACAGCCGGCGATCCACATGCCGGCAGGGCTTTACTATCTGCAGCATGACGGCTCTGTACAGATGAACGGCTGGGCGCTGTTTGACGGAAGCGCATGGCTTTACTGCCGCCCGGGCGATGGGTTGGCTGATGTCGGAAATCCAGATAACTGGGCCTCCGAGAAGCTCTGGTAAACCGGAGGATGCCGTCTGTATGGCTTTAAAATTCTAAGAGAAATTTCCTATACGGCGGTTCAGCGGATTACCACTGACCGCCGTAATTCATGCCTGAATTCCTGGTCGGTCTTTGCACACCGCACGGTTTCATAGAGGTTTGCTGCGTGGATGTCTGCGGAAAAGATGTCGTATTCCTCAGGCGCCAGCAGCCGCCCGGCATCCGCCGCTTTGGAAATAAGAGGAATACGGGCGCTTTTTTTGAGCAATGACAGGAGCGGTGCGGCATCCTTCCTGAAGCCCAGAATTCTGGCGTAGGGGCAGGGAAGAAGGGGTCTGTGTTCGATACCGAGCAGCAGCCGCAGCAGCGCGCGGGAAATGCCGGTGTAGGTCATGTCCCGCGTCTTTAAAAGCGAGACAAAGGAATCAAAGCTCCGGCAGGAGAAACGATTCCCGTAACTCCTCTCTGCCAGCGCCGGCTGAATATCCGCGTCCCCGCCAAGCGTCTCACGTGCCTGCTCCCGCAGCCGGCCTGCGCGCCCGACTCAATCATCC
>CALWSC010000096.1 GCA_944384105.1 uncultured Lachnospiraceae bacterium
GCAAGCTTGCATGCGAGCTGATTTTTAAACTTGGAACCCGCCAAACACATGAATTAGTAGCCATTTTGCACAGAAAAATGAGCGGATTATGAATGTTTTTGGGGATTGTGAGAGTACGAAGTACGGAACAATCCGGTATCATGGGGGGCAAAATACCTTTTGACCCCTACATCTTTTCAGGCAATAAAAAAAGGCCTTCTGCCAGGCTTACATACTCCGCTCTCCTTCAGGTAAAGCTTCGCCATTCTGTCTTCATCCAGGCAGACTCCCTCTTACGCTTTATCACATTCAGGTTTCCCAGACGCGGCGGTGCGACGATCTGTGATTCCTGAAATTTGTATTTCTGAGGCTTACGGCCTTGTGTTCCGTACCTCTTTTGTCCTCCTGCGCTAGTGATGCTCCGCAGGTTTGTACTCCGGGACAATCTCCCGGACGAGTTCTTTCATGTTCTTACATTCTCCCCACGCCATCCTATCCAGCTCGTCGAGCTTCTTTCGGAATCCGTCGGGGTCTACGGGGAGCGGGTTGCCGATAAAGATCCGCTGATTCTCGGTCTTTCTCAGTCCTTCCTCCGCCATCAGAAGCTCCTCATAGAGCTTCTCTCCGGGGCGAAGCCCGGTAAATTCGATTTTTATATCCTCATCCGGCTTAAATCCTGACAGTCGGATCAGGTTTCTCGCGAGATCCACGATCTTCACGGGTTCTCCCATATCCAGGACAAAGATTTCTCCGCCCTTGGCGTAAGCGCCGGCCTGGAGTACCAGACTGACCGCCTCCGGAATCGTCATAAAGTAACGGATGATATCCGGATGCGTCACAGTCACAGGACCGCCGTGTGCGATCTGTTTCTTGAACAGCGGGATCACGCTGCCGTTGCTTCCGAGCACGTTTCCGAAACGCACTGCGGTAAAGACTGTCTCGCTCTTCTGCGCGAACATCTGGATGACCATCTCGCACAGACGCTTGCTGGCTCCCATGATATTCGTGGGGTTGACTGCCTTATCAGTAGAGATCAGGACAAATCGCTTGGTATGATATTTGTCCGCGCGCATGGCAGTCTTATATGTACCGATTACGTTGTTTTTAATTGCCTCGTTTGGGCTGTCTTCCATCAGTGGGACGTGCTTGTGTGCCGCCGCGTGATAGACGATATCCGGATGGTATGTCTTGAAAACATCCTCCAGGCGGTTGCTGTTGCGCACCGAACCGATCAATACGACCAAATCCAGGTCGGGATAGCGGTATTTCAATTCCTGCTGGATCTCATAGGCATTGTTCTCATACATCTCAAAGATAATCAGCTGTTTCACCTGATGGGCTGCAAGCTGACGGCACAGTTCGCTTCCGATGGAGCCTCCTCCTCCGGTTACCAGAACAACCTGGTCTTTGACATAGCCCAGGATCTCCTCGATATCCAGCCGGATCGGATCTCTGCCCAGAAGGTCCTCGATCTCCACGTCTCTGAGCTGTGATACTCTGACTTCGCCGTTGATAAGCTGGTAGATGCCGGGCACAGTCTGAACCTGGCAGCCCGTGAACTTGCAGATGTCCAGGATTTCCTTTTTCTCGCTGTTCGGAACGGACGGAAGCGCCAAAATAATCTTGTTGATCCCGTATTTCTCCACAGCCCTCTGGATATCCTCACGCGTTCCGGCGATCGGCACGCCTTCGAGGTATCTTCCCCTTTTGTCCGGATTGTCGTCGATAAAGCATTTGACTTTATCTGTCATCCACTGGCTTGTCTGATATTCCCGCACGAGCGTTCTGCCCGCGGCGCCGGCGCCGATGATCATGACATTTTTTACTTCTCCCACGGGCCGGCTCTGGAAATTTGCAACGCGCCGTGCCAATCGGTAGGATAACCGGACGGCTCCCGTGGAAAGAAACAGCAGCATCCATCCGATCAGATAGTAGGCAGCAGGCATCCGGACGAAGACCACCCCTGTCACGATTCCCGTGAACAGCGCGGATACGACGGATGCGGCGAATACGCGCAATATTTCCGAGATTCCAGCGTAGGACCAGATGCTCCGGTAGAGTTTTGCCGCATGGTAGGCAAATCCGGTCACGATCACGGCAATCGGCAGGTAGATCAGATATCCCCTTATATATTCCCTGGGGATTGCGCTGTAGCGCAGGTCGAACCTCAGCAGCAGGGCAATTCCGTAGGAGAGGATCACAGCCAGGATATCTGCTATGATAATCAAGAGTTTCTTTTTCATAACCTTTTTGCGGGTTCCCGGGCAGCAGCATCAGGACTGCCACCCAGTATCTCCCCCTTTTGCTCCTTATGCCCTCTTTGTTCCTTTGCGCAGTACAGCGACTGCTCCTGCTCCGAGCAGAACAGCCGTGAAGCCCCATGCTGCGGCATTGGACTCGCTGCCTGTCTTCGGCGCGGTTCCGGTACCTTCACTGTTAATGTCGCCGGCAGCTTTGCTCGGATCTTCTTTCGCGATCACCACGATCGGAGACAGGTCCTGGAATCTTGCTCTGATTGTCTTATTCGCATAGTCCACTTCGTCCGGAGTGATAACCTCCCAGACACTGCGCTCTGTGCTGTAGTGCAGGATCTGAACATTGATCATGGACTCGGTCAGCGTCGGGATCTGAAGTCGCACATCGTAGAATCCGTCTGCAGTCTTCTCCACATCACCGATCGTGTCCAGATCTATGAACTTGGTCAGCATAGAGATGTTTTCCAGAGTTTCCTGTGTCTTCTCCTCAATTTCCTGTACGATGTCCTGCGCCACGGTCTCGCGGATCGATTCAAACATCTTTACGCCGTTGTTGATCTGCTCAATCACATCAGCTACCTGCGGAGCCTCTGCCCGAAGCTCCTCCAGCTTATCCTCAATGTACTGCTCCAGAGTGTACTTCCCATCGGAGTCTCCGACAGGAGTCACTTCCGCAGTCGGACTCGGGGCTGCAAATACGCTGACCGTCTGCGCCGCAATGAGAGCTGCTGCCATTACCATTCCCAATAATTTTTTCTTCATTCTCATGTTCTCCTTTCTATCTTCTTACCGCTCCTCAGACTCCAGCACTGCCTGCACAAGGTAACGCTTATCGTTCTGCCCCTTATAGCAGGTCGACAGCGTAAGGATTTTGTCTGTGCCTTCCAGCTCCATCTCCGTATCAATGTTGGCATCCATACTGCGCAGCGCCTGGATGGAGCTTAAATAATTGCCCATCACGGCAGGGTCGCTGAAGTCAAAACTCTGCAGCAGATGTCTGCTGTCGTAGAGGTATGCGGCAAAAATTTTATAGTGCAGCACAGCGTCCGGCAGATATACGGTAACTTCGCGATGGCTGTCAAAAAAGCTGCGGTCCGCGTAGCTGTGCAGGTTCTGAAACATAGAACCGTTCTTCATATTATGTCCGTAGAGGATCGTGTTGGGATCCTGGAATGTCCTGCTGTTGTAATCTTCTGTGAAGATTGCCCCCGCGGCGTCCTCTGCTCCGTCTGTATTATGCGTGAGGTAGTAACTGTTGTCTCCTTCCCGCTGTGCAACCGGATAGTCAATCGCCGTCCCTGGGATCTCTATCCAGGCATAGATATCAGGGTTCTGTGCCTGAAGAGCTTCAAAATCTATGGGGATCTCAACTGTTTTCTCCGGCTCCGGTTCGGCTTCTTCCGGCTCCGCAGTCGGAGCGGGCGTCTCCTTTACGTCTTCCCGCAGCCTTTCATACGTCTCTCCGGCTGTTTTTTCCCCGCTTCGGGATTGCCATGCCATCCCGGCGCATATGAGTGCCAGTGCGAGCAGTATCACACCGGCGATAACGTATCGCTTCTTCTTCACATCATTTCACTTCCTCATAGAACATTTCCAGCACCAGCTTATACAACGCATCCTCATCCACATGGTATTCGTCGAAGTTTTCTCCCTCGCTTCCGCTGCCCGGCAGCATCTGCTTCTCCTGAATAAAGTCCGCAGAATCCTCCAGAATGTCAGCGAACAAATCGTTTCCCATGTCTGTGATAAGATACGGCTCCAGCGCGCCATACAGCTTCACGGCAAATCCGGCGTCCCCGGCTGCCGCCTCCTGCGCCCGGCGCATCCATGCTTCCAGAAAGAGATTCTGGTTTTCCATGCGCTTCAGGGAGCTCAGACTCTCGCCGGTATCCCGGCAGCGCACAAACGCTTCCGCCATTGCGCCTGTGAGCGTAATCTCTGTCCCTGCCTCATACTGCTGTCCCTCAAAGGCAAAGCCTCCTTCCGGCACCGGGATCGTGACGCCTCCGACTGCGTCGCACAGCACGGCGATTCCATCCATCATCATGGCACAATATCCGTGGACAGGTACCTGATAGAGAAGATTGGATACCGCTTCCTTCATCAGGCGGCAGCTTGAGCCGCGCCCATCGCCGTAGGCGAACTGAATATTGATATGATCCTCTGTCATTCCCAGCGATTTTCCCTGGGCGTCATATACCTCAATCTGTGCTATCGTATCTCTCGGAATCTCCAGAAACCGCAGTGTCTTCTCTGCCTCGTCCCGCACAAGCAGCGCTATCGTATCTGCCTGTCCGGAACGCCCTGAATTCTCTCCAAGCTCCGCAGTCGTCCTGTCTACGCCGAGGAAGAGATAGCTGCGGACATCTTCTCTATACTGATACGTGATACCCTGATAGGTCACTGTCTTCGCCGATGTCTGCTCATCCTGTGCCGTCTCACCAGCCGCAATCGCGTCCCTGTGCGCCGCCGTAAGCGTCTCGGCGCGTCTGTGTGCCTGCTGCCAGGCAAGCGCTCCCGCTGCGGCGAGAGCCAGCGCGGCGGCTGCCGCTGCGATCCTCTTTGTACACTTCTTCATGTATGCCTCCTATCCGAGGTATCCCAGTTCGGAAAGCTTCTGATATACAATACCGGCCATTTCCTGCTGCCCCGCATATGTGTAGATGCTTCCCTGCATGAGCTGGCGGAGGCTGACATAGTGTTCTCCCCAACGCTGCATCATTGCGTCCTCATATGCATTGTCTCCATCGGTACTTCCTGTGTTCGGGTAGCCCATGATTATGTACTGATCCGGATTACCGGTATAGGTGGCAAGAACCTTCTCCTGCTGAGCGATGAGCTCCTGCAGGTCGTTATGCCAGCCGCCGTAGAAGCCCATGAACAGAACCGGCACGTAGCCCTGGTCTGTCCTTGCCAGTTCCTCGGGTGTGAAGTCCCGTACGCCGGTCTCGGTTGCGGCGAGTTCGCCGCCGGACGCCGTATGAGCAGCTATATATGCCTGAACCTCTTCCTCTGGCACGCCTGCGTATCGAAGCTGCGAAAGAGTGCCTGTGCCGTACAGCCCCTTATTCTCCACCGGAATGTTCTTGCCGTTCTGTGCCAGAAGCTGCTGCAGGATCACTGGGTAGGCGTATGTAGGTGAGTCATTGGCGTCCATGAAATCGTCTCCTCTGCAGCTAATGCCGGAAGCCGGAACTGCTGCCGCAGCCTGCGGGGGAGAGGGCTGCTCGGCGCTGTCTGCCGCAGGGCTATCCTCCGGCGCTGTCTGCTGAGGTATGGCTTCCGGCGTCGGTGCCGCTTCCTCTCCGCCGCCTTCTTCCTGCAGCCCGCGCTGCTCTGCCCGTTCCTGAATCTGCTGCGCTTCTCGCTGGTTGTCTCTGGATATCCAGAACAGAATTCCCGCGAAGCACAGAGCTGCTGCAATACAGATTGCAGCTGCTGCAAATATATTTATATTTTTCAGGTATCTCTCGTAAAATCTTTTCATTCCTGCGCTCCTGATTCCGCAGCTTCTTCGTAGGAATCGTATTCTTTGTATTTCCTGTAATATGAGCTGTAATACCGGTTCTGCTGGATGTCAACCTTGTTAAGCACTGCACCCAGCACATGACATCCGGATTTCTCAAGCTGCGCTTTTATCTTCTGCTCTGCTTTGTAGCTCGCCTTGCCGCTCTCCACAACCAGCAGGGCGCCGTCGCAGGACTGCCCGGCAATCGCGGCGTCGATGAGATTTCCCATCGGCGGCGTGTCCACCAGTATGTAGTCGTACTGCTTCTTCAAAACCGCCATCATATCACGGAAAAGCTTCTGTCCCAGCAGTTCCGAGGGGTTGGGCGCGGTCGGACCGCTGAATATGATGTCCATGTTTGCATAGTTCGTTTGATATACAATCTGCTCCAGACTCTTGATCTGCCCGCTTAGGAATTGGGAGAGCCCGCTCACCTCAGAGGACACCATGTAGCGTGTGAGGTATACGGATTTTCGGATATCCGCGTCCAGCAGCAAGGTGCGCTTTCCTGCCTTGCCGAGCTCTACAGCGAGATGGAAAGCGATGTCGCTCTTGCCCTCGTCCGGGAAGCAGCTTGTCAGCAGCACCGCACGGATCTGCGGTCCGCAGAACTGAAGGTTTGTCCGCAGTGTCTTTAATGCCTCCCCATAGAGGTAGCCGCCTTTCTTGCCGTCAACTAGTAAGATTCTCTGATCCATCGCTTATCTCTTCCCTTTCCTGTTCTTCTTCATCCGTACATTTCTCTCCTGCGCCTTATCCGGCACAACCGCAAATGTGGACAATTCCAGATACCTTGCGATGTCCTCCTCTGTCCGAACCGTATCGTTCATCACATTAAGTACTGTGATAACACCCGCAAAGAGCACTGCTCCCGCCAGTACGCCCAGAATCGCGTTCTTCTTAATGTTCGGACTGTCCGGGTAAATCGCCACCTCGCCGGTTTCGATGATCTTCGGAGGCGTGACCTCCATCTTGTCTCCGATGTATACAGAGGATACTTCCGCGAGTTCATCTACAATCTCGCATGCCAGTATCGGATCTGCATTGGCCACGGTGAGGTTTAGAATACGGGTATCTGTTGGGTTCTGGACTGTAATCGCTGCTCTCAACTGCTTATAATCCATGGAGAGATCCAGATTTTCAATCACATCCTCAAGCACCGGACGGCTGCTGATCAGCACCTTGTAGTCGTTGGCAAGCTGGCTTCCGAGCTGCAGGTCGGCAAGAGACGTCAGCGTAGTCTCTTTGGAGAGCACCAGCATCGAGGATGTCGAGCTGTAAATAGGTGTGATCAGGAATTTGGACCATCCCGCTGCTATGCACCCGGCAATCAGCCCGGCTGCTATGATCAGCCATGCCTTCTTCTTCAGCGCAAAGAACACTTCCTTCAGGTCGATCTCTGCTTCATCTTCTTCGTGTCTGTATCCCATTTGTCTTTTCCTTTTCTTAATCTCCTGGCTTTTTCTTACCAGTTGATTTTACCCCCCTCCCTGCCTTTTTGTCAATATATCTTTGTCATTTTTGTTAATTATTATGATTTTGTTTCTATATAAGCAATTTTAGGCAACTTAGAATATTTTTTTGCTATTAAAGTCATGCATATATAGCTTAAAAATATTGGTAAATGGTGAATAACTCATAGACTTCCTGATATTTCCTAAATCTGGGATTGGTGTAATGCAAAAAATCGACAGATTATTCTCAATAATAATAGAATTATGAGAATAATCCTAATAATAAAAAGTCAAGTGTTTTTTAGTTCTTTCCAAAGTTAGTTGATTTTCCGTTTTAATTCAAGCCGCAGCAGCTTAGACTTTAACAGTTCAAAACTGTTGCGGCCATACATGATCCGCTTTGTCACTTTCAGTTTATTTACGCTTCCCTCCGCAAGCCCATTATTGTAATCGAATTGTATCGCTTTCTTTACCGCATCTTTATCCCTTTCGATCCCATTCACAAAACTATCCAGTTCTTCTATCTGCAGCAGACGGCATTTCTCCATCCAGTTTTCCAGGTCTTCTGTTTTTTTCGCAAATAACGTCTCCTTTAAACTCTTTCCCTTGTTATATATCCTTCCGATGATGGGATAGTGTGAGATCACCTGGTCTAACTGTTCCTGACTGATCCCGTTTACCTGGTCAGCAGGTTTATATAACAATTTTATCAGCCAGCGGCGTTCTATCTTTTCTCCCTCTCCCTGTCCTGTCTCTTTCCGCAGCTTTCTCTCACGTGTTGCATAACATACGGATGGTTGAATCCGCACCTTTATAGCCTTTCTCCCGTATATAGAAGCTGATCTGACGGAAGGTTTTCCCTTCTGAATGCAGACGCTTGATATCTTCTGCAAAGGACTTGATCTTACTTGGGTAAGTGGTATTATACAGTGCGTTCACTGGGTTATATCCGGGTTTCAGGTATCTGGCAACTGTCTGACGACTGATCCCCGTCTGCTCTGCAATCTCCCTGTTATTCCATCCTTCTTCCTTCAATTCCCTTACGTGTTTTACAAGAGCCTTTTTCTTTTCCAGCGTCTGCTTATGTTCCCTGGTCGGAAAGTCTTCCTTTCCATCCTTATCCCAATAATCTGAGGTGCCTGTTCCAGCATAATGGACCGCTTCCTGGGGAAGGCGGAAATTGGCGGATAAAAACCGGATAAGGAATTTTTTTGCTGCATCTGTAAATCCTTTTAATAAATGGAAACGGTCGCTGATCTGCACAATAGCGGAATTCACCTGGCTGATGGCAGAATGGTAGGAGACAGAGCCATCCCTTGATACAATGCTGAGATTCGGATACGTTTTCAGCCATTCGACAACATTCTCTATTTCCCTTGATGGAAGGAGACCAATCACCCTTCTGCTTTCTATATCAACCATAACAGTTCCATAGGTATGCCTTTTACGGATTGCAAAATCATCAATGCATACTTTGGTGACCGTCTCTTTTTGTGGCAGGGGCATATCTTTTTTTTAAGAGATTGCAGATCGTGCTTTTTCCTACGTCTGCAATTCCATCTTTTAATAGTTGCGAAGCAGTCAGGGAACTGACATGCAATGACATATCGACAATCTTATCCTGCAGCCGTTGGCTTTTCTTCCCTTTGGGTGGCAGAAATGCAAAGGTTTCGGCAAATGTCGTATGCGGACAATCCGGATTCACGCAAAACATTTTTCTGTTCTCCAGAATAATCTTCGTTTTTTTTCCCATAATGGGAAGATCCTGGAAACTGCGGCTGTAAACACTATGCCTGCGCGAGGATGGCATACCACAGTATGGACAGACCGGCTCTTCCCGGTTAGATCTCACATAAATATATATAGTATCACCAATAATCTCGTGTCGGATATAATCCAGATGCTTATCCAACAGCTTAACGAATTCTTCCATCTTTAGCCCCGCTTTCAGGTTATCATTCTCTGCCTTTAATATATCATAACCAGAAACAAAATGCACTATAAATCAACTAACTTTGGAAAACCCACAAAAAACTTGATAAACCCAAATTGTTTTTCTCCTATTACAAACTCACCCCTCCTCTTAATTTAATTATGTTACAAAAGTTTTATTACTCAAATTAACAATAGATTTCTCATTAACAAGCACCATTAATTATTATAATTCCTCCAACAATAACTTTTTAATTTCATCCATACGTATTTTATCCCGTAAAATGATTGCTTCTGGTAATAATCCCCGCTCTTTATTTTTCTTCAAAAGGGCAGGAAGATCTCCAAATGAAATATCGTCCTTAGTACTATTCTTCCATCTTATAGCTATTCCTGTATCCATTATAAACTGCTCTGCTTCCATCTTTCTTGAGAGTAATCCTGTCGCCCTGTTCGCCTCTATAATCTTGCTTTCGTATAGCCGCAATACCATTAAATCGTACGAAATTCCAAAACAATCCATTAGATATACTATTTCTTTTATAGAAATTTTAGTCTTTTCGATTCCAAATAGTTCCATCTGACTCAAAATTTCTGTCTCCGGAGCCAACACCAGAGCAGCAAATGTCATCGCCTCTGGATTAATATTTTTATCTTTGAAAGCGAAAGATCCGCGTTCAATCAAGTTTGTATCATTTTTTTCTATATAGCAAACGATCTCATAGAGTTGGTATGCTGCCGTAAAAATTTGTTCCGAAAGTGACTGGCATGTATTAATAACCTGAAACAGCACTCCCTTACGGATAATTGTAAATCCTTGAAATGTTCTATCAGAAATTGGAACTTGCAAAATTTCTATATGTCTCTTATTACGCAGAACATAACTTTGAATAATTCTGAAGACAGCATCCCTCACCAGAGGACGACTATATTGCACTTGAAATCGATGTGCAAGTTCCTTTATATGAATAAATTTTAAGTGATCCCAACGATACTTTAACTCTTCCAATATTTCCTTTTCCATAACATTATTCCCCCGTAACCGGTATTTTACCTTTCTGACGCAGAAATATATCAAACAGTTCGTCCATCAGATGAATAGCTCCTTTTGCACTATCGGAGTTCATTTGAGAGATAACAATTTCCAAAACATCCTTGCTAGTAGAGATTTCCGGATCTTCAAATAGCTTTTCCATTGATATACCAAAGAAATCTGCAATTTTCTTGAATTCTACAGCAGTTATAGTACGAGTACCACCCAGCATTTTATTAACTGTTTGACGCTGCACATCCAGATAAGAGGCAAGGTCAGTTTGTTTTTGTTGTGTTTGAGTTAGATAACTTTTTATATTTGTCATTAGAATTTCATCAAGAGTCATTATTCTTTATCCCCTTCCAATATTACATATCCCACTCATCTTTTCCTCCAGAATACCTCTTTCATATCCTGCAGCAGTGATTTGATATCCTGCCGAATGCATTTAACAGGTATACTCAGCATGACACTGGTATTGAATTTTAACCCTTTTGACAGAGCTGCAAACATCCTTTTCCGTTCAAAAGGCTCTAAAGAAGGCTTTTTTAGCTGGTGATTGTGCTGAATAGCTTTTTGTAAATCTACACTTTCTAGGTGAAGATCACTGTCATTAAGTAGTTCATCACCTTTATCTGTCTGGCACAACATAAGAGATATTCCCTGCCTGCGTTCTTCATAAGCAAGATCACTGCCCCAGGAATCGCCAAGTGTAAGATCTGATACCCGCTCTGTTTTAGCATATGGACACCGATAGCAGTTGTCCGTAAAGGACAATCCCATCAAAAAAGCAAGCATATATCTGTCAATAATTCTATCGCGGACAATCCTAGCTGAGTCTGTCTGTACTTGGTAGTAATTCTTTTTCCGAAAAGTGATATGGTCAATTTTACTGAGAGTTGTGCCATATTGTTTTAAAAAGGCATTTAGCAGGAACGTAGACGGTGTGCCGTGACAGATCAGATCTGCTGTATATAATTTCCCCTGCAGTTTTTGGGGGATAAACTGCTTCATGGCAGCCACCTGGCAGGGAAGCGCTAAAAAGAGGACAGGGACTCTCTTTTCAAGATAGGATAAAACCATCTTGTAAATATATCCCGGAGTGCTCTTAACATACTTGGATCCGGAAAAGCGTGATACGTCTTCTTCTTTTTCTGCCATGGAAAAGCAAAATTCTCCATGAGAAAAAGTACAGCTTGCGACGACCCCTCCTTTTCGGATAAAGGCCGCTGATATACTTCCTGCCACCCCGCCGGAAGAACCATTTTCCCGGCGCATATTATTTTCTGCCCATCCCTGATACCATTTCTGCGGACAGCGTGTTTCCAACGGATGTTTCACCTGGCAATTCTGTTCGCAGAGATGGCATCTGATACATTTCGTCTCATCAATCAATGCATAGCAGGACATAAAATCTTGCTTGATGGTAACTGCATCTCTGGGGCAGACTGCACTGCAGACGCCGCATCCTGTACATTGTTCTTTTTCACATACGTGTTTCATAGCAGCGACTCCTCATTTAGCATTTTTGTTAAGTATACGGCGGACTTTTTTCGTTCGCTGGTCAGAATTTCATGCACTGCAGAAAAGTCTATCCTCTTATCCAGAATTGAATCATTTGTATAATCGTTGACAATGCGATTTTCTAGTCTGACCAGAGAAAGAATGCTTGTATTTCTTGTTGCTGTAACGCTGGGAAGAATATTTACAAATTGTGTTCCGCAGTTAATAGCAAATGCAGTCCCGTGAAAGGAATTTGTGATCAAATACGTGGCATGTCTTATATATGAAACAAATTTGCCAAGATCAGGGAGCAGGATATTTCTAGCCCCTTTAGTCTTCCAGTGTCGCATAGCAGAGATCCGAATCAATGGCATTTTTCTTCGCTTGGCGACTACACGGGCAAATGTATCAATATCCGGATTGTTTCCAAGGTAATATAGCAGGATATAAGGTTCCTTTTCCAAGCACATATCACCCAACAGTTCTTTCCATTCCTCATTGGAAATCAATAAAGTTGGGTCCAATACTTGTTCTCCTGAAGTGATCCCTATCTGTTTCAAAATATCTAACGCACTATTTTCACGGACAGCAATTGAATTATAACTTTGAAGCAGCTGCTGATACAGCGGCAGTATGGATTGATTAAACTGGGTTCTTCCAAAACTTGCTGCATATGATATCTTTCTTTTGG
Source organism: uncultured Lachnospiraceae bacterium (assembly GCA_944384105.1). GTDB lineage: Bacteria > Bacillota > Clostridia > Lachnospirales > Lachnospiraceae > Egerieimonas_A. Next base: position 12,356 of record CALWSC010000096.1, read on the forward strand.
AAGATGGAACAAAGTTCAGAAAATATGCAGGATCGCAGAAATCCTTTCCGATAGGTCCCCAGACCTGATCACTTCCTGTGCAGTAGACATCGGCAACCGGCGGAAATGCTGTCAGCTCTTCATTTGTCGTGTAGCGTCTGCTTAGTTTTAGATAATGACGCTGCATTTTTTCAAATTTTCTGCCTGACTCTATATATTCAGGTTCCTGCAGGAGCAGGTATATTCCTCTTATCAAAAAATTGCGGTTCCATTTTTTGTTTAAAAATAGCTGTGTTTTAGCTATATTTCTGTACTCTTCATCTTTTCTTACATAATCAATGATCTCTGCTTCATATCCCAGTCTCTCAACTGCGGTTTGTGTGGCATACGCCTGCAGGAGAGATCCGTAATTATTGATGGCATGCCGCGTAATAATCGAAACTTTCATTCTTTGCTCCCTTTCTTAATGATACGTTCTGTCATTTACTTATCCTTTGGTGCACCAGCCGGAGTAACCGCTTAAACGGATTTGAATATCCTTTGGAAGTATGGTTGAGACGATCCATAAACAGAAGATCAAACAAAATCCTATCCTCGGTAGATAGTTTTTCCCTGTATGTATCAATCTGCTCCCGTGAGAATCCCCGAAGAGTATTTATTGTTATATCCATCATGATATGGAACTGCTTTTCCAACGCGACTGCGTATGCCTTATCTGTGTCAGTATAGCAGAGTCTGAGAGTTTTCAACATTTCTGCCATACTTATGTAGTATCCATATACATGGTCCATAGTCTTGGAACGTGTCATGATGGAATGCTCATGTAAGCGGCGGAAGTAAAGTTCCAGGTTCAGGAACGCACACCGTTCGGCTTTCAGCAGGCACTGCATGGTAAACAGATTGTCCTCATGAAGGATCCCCTCAAAGAAAGAAATCCCGTTTTTTATAAGAAAGGATCTTTTTAAAAGCTGTAGGCATGCTGAGGGTCTGAATTCGTTATTTTCAACAAATGCTGTAAAAAGAGCTGTTCCTTTCCAGACGCCGGGATAGTCCGCCTTTCTTTTATAGTAGTCCATATATTTCAAATAGTTCTCTGTGGCGCAATCGTCGTCCTGAAATGAAACGGCGCTAAAAAACAGATCCTCCAGATCTATAGACTTAGCACGGTAATACAGTAATTCCAGCGTAAGATCGCTCAGCATGTCATCGCTGTCCAGAAAGAGGATGTACTCGCCGACCGCTTCTTTTATGCCCCGGTTACGAGCAGAGGACAGACCTCCGTTCTCCTTATTGATAACTTTGATCCGCGAGTCTTTTTCTGCCGCGGCAACTACTTTTATCATGGAACGATCGGTTGTCCCGTCATTGACTACGATCACTTCGATATTTTTCAGCGTTTGTCTGCAGACGGACTCCAGGCATGCTGCTATATAGAGTTCCGTATTATATACTGGAATGATAACGGATACGCAGGGAATATTTTCCTGAGCCTGAAGAGCCGGGAAGCCTTCTTTACATGCCAGGCATTTTTGACGCTCTTCCTCATATGGGCGCCAGAGATCCAGACCTTTGCGAACCTTGTCCCGCTGCCTTTTATCCAGATAATAGGAATCTGGATGCTCCAAAATGCCACTGGAGAGAAAAGAACTGTGAAAAAGCGCTTCAAAAATCTTCAGTTTTGCCTGAGGATCCGCGATTGTATCCAGATTATAGGCGCAGCCGGATAACACTACATCTGTATAACTTTTCTCGACAGCCGCATAGAGTCCACGCTTTTGCAATTCTTCATATAATGCAGAATAAGCTTCTAAGAAACAGACAGGATACCTGTTCTTTAGGCTTTGCAGATTGTTCTTCTGTCCAACGCGGTAATACACAAGTTCCTCATCTACATAGGCAATTCGCCGGGCTGTACACATGGACAGCAGTACAAAATAAGCGTCATTGCTGTTCTGTAGCGGCTGGAACTGCAGACCCTGCTGCTGTACAAAGTCCCTTCGATACAGTTTAGTCCAGGGAGCAGGTGTTGTGAGCATCAGGATGCGATCAGGTATATCCTTATAGGAAAAAACTTCTTTGTCAGGTAGGAATCTGCGGTCAAAATAAAAGCTGACTTTTTCTGCCGTTTTAGCAACAGTGTCATATCTTTGAGCTCCGAAGATCACTATGTCAGCATCCGTTTCTTCCCCTCGAGAATAGGTCTTTTCCAGCAGGGATAAGCTGAAAAAGTCATCAGAATCCAGGAAACAGACATATTTTCCTCGTGCCACAGCCAGACCATTGTTTCTGGCCATGCCAGCATACTGATTTTTCTGATGCAACACACGGAGCCTTACATCCTGCTCAGCATACTGGTTCAGAATCTCACAGGAGCGATCCGTGGATCCGTCATCCACACAAATCACTTCTATATCCCGCAGAGTCTGAAAGAGCAGACTTTTCAAACATGTTTCAAGATACTGCTCTGAATTATATACCGGAACAATAACCGATACTTTTATATTTTTTTCTTCCTTACTCATTTGCCCAGTGTTAATCCCTCCCGAAAACATCCCTTGTATATACTTTTTCCTTTATATCTTCCAGACATCTGTCATAGCGGTTGGCAATGACCACTTGGCTTATCTGTTTAAATCGCTCCAGGTCATTTATCACCCTGCTTCCGAAAAACAGTGTTCCATCCTCCAATGTCGGCTCGTATATGATCAGCTCTGCGCCCTTTGCCCGTATCCTTTCCATGACACCCTGTATGCTGCTCTGACGAAAATTATCTGACTGACTTTTCATGGTCAGGCGAAATACTCCGATGACACCGGGCTGCCCGGACACTTTCTCATAATCCGGGTCAAGATAATCGGCTTTCCTCAGAATCTGTCCAGCAATAAAATCCTTTCTCGTCTGATTGCTCTCTACGATGGCCTCGATCAGATTCTCCGGTACATCCGCATAATTTGCTAGCAGCTGTTTTGTATCTTTTGGAAGACAATAGCCGCCGTAGCCGAAACTCGGATTGTTGTAGTATGCCCCTATTCGGGAATCTAGGCAGACACCATCGATGATTTGCCGAGTGTTCAGTCCTTTACTCTCTGCATATGTATCTAGTTCATTGAAATATGCAACACGAAGCGCTAGATAGGTATTCGCAAACAATTTTACTGCTTCTGCTTCTGTAAATCCCATAAATAATGTAGGAATGTCCTTTTTAATAGCCCCTTCGTGTAATAAACCAGAAAATTCATGTGCTGCTTCTACAAGACGACTATCATTTAAATCCGTCCCAACAATTATTCTGCTAGGATACAAATTATCATATAGGGCCTTTGACTCCCGCAAAAATTCAGGGCTAAAAAGAATATTTTTATTCCCTAATTGTTCTCTTATCTTCTTTGTATATCCAACCGGGATCGTGGATTTAATAATTATAACCGCATTAGGATTGCATTTCGTTACTGATTTTATTACTGTTTCTACCGTTGATGTATCAAAGCGCTGTGTAAAAGAGTTATAATTTGTAGGAGTTGCAATTACAATAAAATCTGCATCGCTATATGCTTTTTTTGCATTTAGAGTGGCCGTTAAATTCAATTTTTTTTCTTCCAGATATCTTTCAATATAATCATCTCGAATCGGAGATTTTCGATTATTAATACTATCTACTTTCTCTTGAGCAACATCTACAGCTGTCACCTTATGATGTTGGGACAATAACGTAGCAATAGATAAGCCTACATATCCTATACCTACTACTGCAATTTTGTAATCTTTATGCATTATTTTCTCCCCCTTCATCAGACTTCAATATCTCTTTACCAGTTCTTCCTTAGTTAAATACTTTTTCTGAAGTCCGCGGCATTGCCCTTGCTGGATTACCAATAGCGGTCCGGTAAGAAGGCACATCCTTATATAATGCTGCACCAGGACCTACGATAGCTCCCTCTCCTATATGGATCTTATCCTTGCACACAGCGCATGGTCCGTAATAAACTTTTTCGTCCAGTACAGAATGTCCACCGACAAAAGCTCTGACAGAAAGAATAGAATGATCTTTTACCACTGTATCATGTCCAATGTAGGTTTGCGGAAAAACAATTATATTTCGCCCGATAATAACGTTGTTATCAATAAAGCAATTTTTACCGATACAGCATCCTTCTCCAATTTTTGCAGTTGGAGCTATTTCTGTAGGAGAAAAAATGATTTTTGCCAACTCAAAGCCATGTTCTTTTATTTTATTAAATAATACTTCTCGTTGGTTCGGATCACCCAGGCCAATAACAAATTGAATTTCATCTTTCTTAAAAGAATCCTTGACTTTCTCAAACGATAGAACGTTTAATCCGTGAAAAATTTTTTCAGTACAAATATCATCCACAAAAAGTAATTTATCAAACCGTCTCATGTTTTGAGGATCTCTGGTCAGATAATCATGTATAGCCATTCCCGTACCACCTGCTCCATAGATACCTAATACCATTTTCCATTCCTCCTAAAATTCATTCATAATTTGCCGAATCTCATCCGTCCCGATCTCCCGTACTTTCTGTGATGCGATGCGGTAGACCCGATCACACATGGACAGCACGCTGGGACGATGTGTCGTCAGAATACAGATTCTTTTGTTTTGCCCTTTTATCAGACTGGCAAGCACTTTTCTTTCGGTTGCAACATCTAATGCGGATGTGGCTTCGTCAAGAAGCAAGATAGGGGTCTGGCACATCAATGCCCTCGCAATGGCAAGTCTCTGATTCTGCCCTTCTGAAAATCCAATCCCGCTTTCGCCGATGTTATGATAGATGCCATTCTGAAGTTTCTTTACAAATTCATACGCACATGCTTCTTTTAAAGCTTTGATGATTTCTTCATCCGTGGCATCCGGTTTCAGCATCCGGAGATTCTCTGCAATGGTGCCATTCATCATCGTATTTCCCTGAGGGACATAGGCCATAAGTCTTCTGGCCGCTGGTGAAATGGGAAGAGTAATTCCTTCTGTGCTTAATGAAACATTTCCCTGTGCTTTTACGATTCCAAGAAGGATTCGCAGCATAGTGGTCTTTCCTTCACCTGATGGTCCTACAAAGGCTACGATCTCGCCGGTCTTGACTTGACATGTTACATTGTCAAAAACCTGTTTCCCGTTTTTGTAATGAAAATTCATATGGGAAATCTTCAGGCAGATTCCTTTTTCCATGCTTCTTCTGTACATTACATCATACTCTTCAGCTCTTTCTATGACTTCTTCTGGCAGATTAGTAATAGTACGGATACGCTCGGCAGAAGAAATAGTCGCTACAGCAGTTGGAATCAGTTGGATGAATGATTTAAAGGATGAGGCAATAGTTCCTGCAAGGGCTATGAGAAGCGTCATCGTACCAAGAGAAATCTTTTCCTGATATACATGGAATACAGCCCATCCAAGGCAGATCACAGCGGCTATCTGACCGCTCACATACATAACGCTCCAGGAAGCAATAGAATATTTATTCACCTCCAGATCGATCTCCTGCCTGGCAGCTTGCCTTGTGTTCATTTTTTCTTCAAAGTACTGGAGAAGGCCAAAACTTTTTATGGACTGCAGATGCTGGAAAGACTCTTTATATAGACTCATAACATCGCTGGCAATCTGGCGTTGTTTCATATTGCTTTTGTACATTTTTCCAAGAAAAATTCTTGAGCCGATAAGTATAATCGGAGCTACCAGAAGGATGACGAACAACATGCTGAAATCATAGTAGATAATCACTGCCGCAGAGATCAGTATCTGGATCATCTGGGATACTATAGATGGAATCCACCCTGTGGTGCTGCCGGCAATTGTAGAAATATCTTCCTGCAGCCTTGTCATCAGATCTCCGCTGTGATGTTCTGTGACGCTTTCCCAGTCTGCTGACATGATTTTTTTATAAGTTCTTACAGACAGCTCGGTTTTTACTTTGGCATTGACTTTTGCAGAAATCCTCTGGGTCAACATACTCAGGACGACATTGACGGCTCCAACACTCATGTAATAGATAGTGATATACAGTACTCCCTTCCAGGAAGCGGAGATAAGATTATCCACAAGATTTTTAGTCTGTAAGGTAAAACTCAGCGATATGACCATACTGACCAGCGTTAATATCGTATATCCAGTGATTTTCCATTTATAATTTCCTAGAAGCTGATATATCCATTGCAATTCATACACTGCTTTCTGAAAAAATCCTTCTTGTATTTTCTTGATGATTTTTTTCATTCATACTACCTCTTTAAAATTATTTCACAAATTTTATCAACTTCCTCTAACTGCAAACTGTCATACAAAGGAAGTGTCATTATATTTTCAGTTATTTGTTCGGCTATAGGGGTTTCATATCTTTGAAATGCCGATTTATAACATAAGAAATCCTTCGTAAGAGGATAAAAATATCTTCTGGCATAGATGCCATGCTCTTTTAAACGGTTATAAACGACCTCTCTGTTTTCTCCAAATAGCATTTCATCAAACACTACCGGAAAATATGCATAGTTTTCTTTAACGTCTCTCTGTTCCGTCAAAAGTTTCAGACCAGGAATCTTCCCCAGATGTTCTCGATACCTGTCTACCACTCTCTTTCTACCTGCGCAGATCTCCTCATAATGTTTCAGATTACAAAGCCCCATTGCCGCATGGAATTCACTCAGCTTAGCGTTACCGCCAACGCTACAAACCATATCCTCTCCCATAAAGCCAAAGTTTTTCATCTGGTATAATTTGGCGCCCAGCTCATAATTTGAAAAAGCTACAGCTCCGCCTTCAATGGAATTAAAAGGTTTTGTCGCATGGAAACTGAAGATAGACAGATCTCCAAACCTGCCGATTCCTATGCCACTTTTTATCTCTCCAAAGGCATGTGCTGCGTCATAAATGACTTTCAAATGATGGCGTTCGGCAATCTCCTCGATCTTCTCCGTGTCACAAATTTGACCATATACATGAACTGGTAGGATAGCGCAGGTTTTTTCCGTGATCAGGTTCTCAATCTTATCCGCATCTATGGTGTAGTTATCTTCGCGGATGTCACAGAAGACCGGTTTCAGCCCGCTCCTTACAATGGCGTGTGTAGTCGAGGCAAAGGTAAATGGCGTTGTGATTACTTCACCCCGCATATCCAGAGCCTGAAGGGCCATTTCAAGCGACAGATGTCCGTTTGCGAACGCCAGACAAAAAGGCACATCGAGAAATTGAGTCAACTTCTGTTCAAATTCTTTGTGGAGAGGCCCCATATTGGTCAGAATGTGATTCTGCCATATACTGCTTATCGTATTTATGTATTCTTCCAGAGGAGGAAGATAGGGTTTTGTAATATAAATCTTTTTCATATATCACCTGTATGAATCAAAGCTTTTTTTCAGTTCCTTCAAAAAGCGAATTTTGTGCCTTTCTATAAGAAGCATATGTGCATATTGTAGATAGAGTTTCCATTTATGCTCGGACCATCTCCGGGCCTTAATGGCTTTGCGGACAAGTGTAATCCTAGCAGACAGCATATCCAGCGGCTCACCGTATGAATGGGATAGCCGCTCCATACCGCACATTATCTTAAAAACGTAGGAATAATTCTGAACTGCCGCGATATCGTACCGGGATGTCCAATTTGTGCCCCCTGCTTCTATATAACGGCGGTAGGTACTCATGATATCAGGAAGTACAGCAATTTTTCCATACTGCAACAAGAGAAGAACAAAAAGTCTGTCCCCGGGAATCCATCGGTATTTTAATATTTTCAGAAGATCTTTTTTTGTGAGTTTTGAAATAAGGTTTCTTATACAAAGCGTGGATGTCTGCGAGGGCAAACGATATTTTTCGAATTCCCTTTTATCGTATTCAAACAGCGTATCGTACTCCAGTCCGTTACGAATAAAATGATCCGTCAGATCCACAATATTGTAATTGTGAGCAGCCGCAGAATACTGTGGATGCAATTCCAGAAAATGTACTGTTTTCTGTAATTTGTGTTGATCTGTCCAGTAGTCGTCGCCCTCTAGAAAAGCAATGTATTCACCTGTACATTTCCGCAGACAGTCCAGCAAATTTTTTATAATACCCACATTTGTATTGCGATAGACGGTGTGCATCTTGTTTGCAAATTTTTTTTCGTAATCCTGAATAATAGACCTGGTATGGTCTGTAGAGCAGTCTTCCCCTATGATTAGCTCATAATCAAAGTCCGTCTTCTGCATAAAAACGCTGTCCAATGCTTGTCGGATAAATCTTTCATGGTTATAAACAAGCATTACAATACTGACTTTCATTTATTTTTCCTCCCTAGTTATGTTAAAATGTATAATAGACATTTCATATCAAACAGATATCTGTGAATGAACTGTCAACCAATCGTTTTCAAAGAATGGGGTCATGCGAAAGAGATTTATTCCATAATTTTAAAATCTCGTTATTCTCATTGAAGTATTGTGTAGAAAGGCACTGTCCCCATTTCAGCTTTATGAGCCAGTAAGGATCCCGATAAAGATCGGCGGACAGCAGCCGATCCCCGTAATACATGAACCAGCTATCATCCATATAGCGATCGCCTTTATAAGTCCAGGAGGTATAATGGATACCAGCTCGCCGACAGCTTACCATCAGCCGCATATCAGAAAACTCACCTACATAGACAGGAACCTTATACTGCTGACTGTATTCTGTGTATTTCTGACATTCTGCTTCCGGATCAGTAATTCCATAGGCATGTACTTCATATACTACATTGGTCCATCCCATTTCGTCCGGGTGGGGAAGCTCAGACAGAGACCATATGCCCTCCAGAATTATCATGTGTGATCCGTCTACTTGCCGGATCGCTTTCAGCATACGATCATAAAGCAGATTACGGGGATCCTGGGCTGTGTCTGCAGTATTATTTTCAATCTGGGGTTCGTTCATTATGTCGTATGCGGCCACAGCTGGACTATCTTTATATCTGGATGCTATAGATATCCACAGCTTTTCCATAGCATCCTGATATGCCGGATTTGTAAACAGCTCGGATCTGCGTGCGGAACCGGCGCAGTGATCTTTACTCTGACCGCCTGGACAGCCATGCATATCCAGAATAACATAGAGACCATATTTTTCTGCCTGCTCAATGAGCCAGTCCAGTCTCTGAAAACCAGGATTTTGATCCGGATCTTCCTGAATCCAGTCTCCTTCCGGATTTGTCATAAAATTTCTATACCAGAAGGGTACCCGGACTACATTGCATCCCATGGAAACTATATTCCGGATATCCCATTCTGTAATCCATTGGTCTTCATATTCCTGTATCAGCGCCTTGGCTTTTTCCTCTCCAAAACGTTCTTCCAGAACATTTAATGTCTCCAGATTGGTCCACTGGGAGATTTCTTTACTGCCCTTTACAGGGCACATCCAGTATTCCTGTAAGAGCCATCCGCCCAGATTGACTCCTTCCAGTATTACGGTTTCACCGCGGCGGTTTACAATCTTGCCGTCAGATACCGACAGGAAATCATCTTCTGTCAGAGGGGCATCCGCAGTCATAAGATCGCCATGGCTTTCTCGAAATCCGAAAGAGAAATAATGGAAATAGTATCCGGTACCCACCGCAATAGCAGATACAGCGATCAGCAGAAACAGACATAATGCAGCTATAACGACCAGGATTTTTCTCTTCTTTTTACGGGTAGCTCTGTTGTTCTCCATACGTCTTCTCCTTCGTTTTAAGGCTGAGGCCAATATTTTCTACGGTAGAGATACGGCGAAATCAAAAACAGTGTGTAGCGCAAAAACTGTTTTGCTCTCAGCTTTTTTCCGTACCGTATCAGTGCCGCAAAGTAGCGGGGACAGATCTTTTTCCATATCTTCCACCTGCTGCCTGAAGAAAGAAGTCCGTAATACAGCATTGTGGAATTTTCAAAATAAGAGCGCAGCATATCTGGAAACAGATCTTTGTATTCTTCACCAGAAAAAACTCTGAGCCGATCATATACAGCATCCAGCGCATCCAGATGACGGATATCTTTTTGGCGTTCTGTTCCTGTAATACTTTCAGGACGCTGCCGGTAATAATACAGAACAGCATCTGTCCAAACCACCCGGGAGATCCGAGGCAATAAGGCATTGATCATGAACTCGTCCTCATGAAGCCGATTTGGAAATCTTACATGCCTCATGATATCCATGGGGATCAGCTTGTTCCAGGCAACTACCGTCTTTTCACTAGTATTGTCCGGTCCTGTGGTAGTAACAGCCTGAAGCATCTGCCATCTGGAAATATTGGAACAGCAGTTGTCAATATCAGATTCCGGTTTCTGTCCTTGTCTGTACTTCAGATAAGCGCACATGGAAAGATCTGCCTGGTGTTCCACTAAATTCTGATACAATATTTCTACATATTTTCTATGTACAAAATCGTCGGAATCCACAAAACAGACATATTTTCCCTTAGCCCGATTCAGTCCAGCGTTCCTGCTTCTAGCCAATCCGCCGTTCTGCTGTTCGATCAGACTAAAACGTGAGTCTCTCCGACAGTATGCTCTGCAGATATCACCGGAATGATCTGTCGAGCCATCATTAACGAGAAGAATCTCCAGATTCCTGTAGCTCTGTGCCTGCAGAGAATCTAGGCATTCCTTCAAATAGTACTCTGTATTAAAGATCGGTACGATGATCGTGATCAATTCATGTTTGCTCATTTTTCTCACCTGTCATCTTGATACCATATTTTTTAGCTTTCTTAATAGATAAAACAGCTGAAATTCCTTTTCACTGATACCCTGTTCCCGGATATAAGTCTCATAAAATATCTGTCTGCATCGCTCTTGGTCTCTACCAAGTGCTTTCAGTTCCTCAAAATAGGCCTTGAATAAATAATAGTGCAGCCGCCAGCGCCATCGTCGCTCCAGATGTTCCCTTCGAAACAGATCTGCATAAGCCTGATACAGCAAAATCCGTTCCATCAGCTGTCCTGGGATATCCTTCCGGCAGTGGGTAAGGGACAGTGGACTGCGCCAGGCGTACATATACAGCTTGTCCGGAATGATCCGGATGCGCTTTATAAGAGAAAGGTAGGCCATGTTAAAGGTAAAGTCTTCTCCAATGGACAGCTGCGAGTTAAAGTGCAGTCCTTCTTTTTGGATTAGATCTGTCCGGTAGATCTTATTCCATAGCACGCCGAAATAATGGGCACCGGGGCACTTGGATAACTGTCGGATATAAGACCTGCGGCTGTATCGACCCGGCCGAGCGGTATAATGTTCCATGTCCTTTTCATCTGTTAGAGTACAGTCTTGCCAATAATCGCAAACAACCATATCTGTATGGTCTCTCTGCAGAGCCTGCCACAGAGTGGTGATATAATCGGTCCTAATAGTATCATCACTGTCTATAAATAAGAGATAGGATCCATGGACCTGATTTAGTCCGGCATTTCTAGCCGCCGAAACCCCCTGATTATCCTGGTGAAAAAGACGGAATCTAGGATCACTTTGGACGAATCGCCGACATACAGCCGGACTGTTGTCTGTAGATCCATCATCTATCAGGAGAACCTCGATGTTGCTATAACTTTGTCCCGCTATAGACCGCAGGCATGGTTCCATACTGGAACCAGCGTTATATATAGGGACAATTACCGAGATAAGCGGAGCTGCCTCTCTGACTTCTTTTTTTCTTACCAGGATGTAATACGCTTTCATCGTCCATCGGAAAATGAGATACTTTACTGCTTCTTTTGGTGTACAAATGCCGGCTCGCAGTATTCTGAATACCTCTGGCGTTTGCAGCGCCTGATAATAACTCTCCTTCTGTCTGGATCCTATCTGGCCAATGTAATACAAAATCATCGATATGTGTTCAAAAACCACTCTGCCAAGGACTTGCTGTTTCTCCCTTTCAAGCCTTATCCAGATGGCAGAGAATTGCTTTAGCACCTGTATGCCGGCCATGATGTCCCGCTCTTTTACTCCACCCTGAACCAAACTTTCTGGGTGGCTGCGGTACAGATAGCCGTACAGAGGAACAGAACAGACTCTTTCAGCGCAGAGAAGTATGGTATTCGTAAAAAGAATGTCCTCATATAACCGGATCTTTTCATCGAATTTCTGACCGTTTTTATCTAGAAATTCTTTCAAGTACAAAGCGCACCACACTTCGTTATGCCAGTCCCCCAGATTCATCCTAAGATGCAGATACTTGCATCCGGTCATGACTTGTCTGTGTGCAAGGACAGGTCTTGTTACCTGGCTTATATCAGTCCCTTTTTCGGTAACCCTAGAAAATCCGGCAAAGACAATCTCACAGTTTGCCTGCTCAGCCTGCTGGTATAGGTTATATAGATAATCCGGTGTTAGCAAATCGTCACTGTCCAGGAAAAAAATATATTTGCCGGTGGCATGTTCCAGACCACGGTTTCTGGCAGCGCTTAGACCGCTGTTTTTGTAATGATAAATAATTATATTGTTATATTTATTCACAAAATCCTGAGCAATCTCCGCACTTCTGTCAGATGAGCCGTCATCGATAAGAATGATCTCGCAATCTGTAAAAATCCGTACTTGTACTAACGAGTCCAGACAATTTTTTATATATTTTTCGGTATTATAAATTGGAATGATGACGGTTATTTTGTACATGATCTTTCTCCTCAATATTCTCCTGATACAGCCGAATATATTCGTCCTGCATCCTTTTCGCGGCGTCGTTGATATCGTATCCTTTCATTCGCAGTTCTTCGGCAGCATCTGTACGCCTCTTTGCCAATGACATTTTTAAAATCTGTTCCCGCCACACGGTCACGTTCAGCGGAAGATATGTAATTTTGTCAGACACATTGACTTCCTTAGGGATATATTGTGAAGCAAGGCAGGGAAGTCCATTAACTTCCGCTTCCTCCAGTGCTATACAGTATCCTTCAAATAAAGAGGGCATCAAAAAAATGTCCATCATATTATAATAGTCCTGCGAATTAGGAACTTCGCCTGTAAAGATAATGTACTCTTCCAGGCAGTATTCCTTCACTCTCTTTTTGATGGAGTTCTGCATCCAGCCGTCACCTACCATAAAAAGAAGGTATTTATTATGATCTTTACTGATCAATTTTTTAAGCAGATCCAGCAGAAAAATCTGATTTTTTTGTACATCAAATCGTCCCACATGCCCTAGAACAATCATATTGTCAGGAATACCGTATTTTCCCCGGAGAAGAGTTCTCTTCCCGCTACGGAACAGAAATTTATCGATGTCAATAGCGTTGGGGATGATCTCAAATGGATATTTTCCATACAGCCATTTCCCAGCTTCTTCAGAACAGGCATATCGGACAGAGGCATATCTGGCCAACCTTTTCCGGCTGTATTCATAATATAGAGTTTTTAATCTTGATCTTCCCGGCAGTATGTGCTGTGTGTTATGAGAGTGTGAGATCCTTACAGGAATATTGCATTTTTCTGCCAGCCGGAGGATCCTAAAGTTCATGGCGTCACAGTGGGTATGAATAATCTGGTATCTGCCTGATTGCAGTATTCTGGAAAACTCCTTCTGGTATCGGCATAAGTGCCGACCAGGTTTTGGAAGTCTGTAAATACGGCTGTCAGCTTTCTCTATTTCATCGTCAAAAACGCCTTTTCCTTCCCCCTGGACTACAAAATCAATGTGAATGACATCTTTATTCATATGTCTGAAATAATTCATCATAAAATTTTCTATGCCGCCATGACGCAGTTCGTCACCGAACACATATAAAACATTTATCACTTCTGTCATTTCTTTCCCCTCATCCTGGAGTTATTCACTTCAATCTATGCCATTATAATTTCTGCCGTACAAATTTTTCCATGTCAAGTATTTTTATTATCCTTTTTGATATATACCGCCACTTTCTCTTTCCAAATATTTTTTTTTGCTCTAACCAAAAATCTGATACTTCCTTTCTTTCAAATTGCTGAAAAAATTTATCTCTTTCAATCCGGAAGGGTGACGCGTTAACAATAGCAGAATTGAACTTTGTCCATGCTTCATAATCGGTTTCCGAATAAATAAAACTTTCGGGAAGTTGATCCAAAAGTTCATATCCCTTCCGAGACCGAACTATAAATAAGGACGTTCCCCTGTCATCCGCCCACTCGGGTTTTACTTTCTCTATCTTCCAGGCGTCGCCCAATGTAAGATCTGCCGCATAATTTTCCTTTTTAAACTTGCAGAAATAACAGGACAGCCGTAGATTTATATTCGAGAGGAATGTCTGCATAAAAACATTGAGATCATGGCTTTCATTCAGCTGCTCATGTTCTTCATATCCAATGTGAAAAAAGTAATCATGCCATCCGGCATGGGTTTTGTCACGAAAATTGATTTCTTGGATCTTCCTCCCCCTTGAAACATACCGCAGATACGACCCCCATACTCCAGGGGAAGGCACGCCATGGCAGACAAAATCAACAAGTACCAGTTTACTGTCCAGAGACGCCTTCCTGGAAAATTCTTTTACTGCCGCAGTCTGGCAAGGAGTGCCGGAAAATAATACCGGCACTCCTTGCTGCAGATCCTGCATGAGATTTTGATATATATCTGCCATATCGCTCTGCACATATTTAGATCGCATCAATAAATCCAACTGGGAGAGTTCCGTGATCCGCCTGTGCTTTACCTGCCAGCCTTCGTCAAAAGCAGCACCATATATAATGCCGCCCTTTTTTAAAATAACCTTTGCTATCTCGCCAAACAGTCCGCCAGAAGAACTACTATCCCTTGCTTTATTATCTTTGCAGTAGCCTATATAGGTCCGGGCTTTTTCCGCTGACCTGTAAGTTCGATTCTTTGACAGACAAATTTTCAGACACTTGCCGCAGTGCACACAAGAAAGTGAATCAATAGTCGGATAAGCAAATCCCTGCTTGTCATATACAAGCCGAATACTGTCTTTACCGCACACCTCTTTGCACAGTCCGCAGCCGGAGCAGTCTTCCTTTTGCAAATCCGCTACTGTTACGGATCTGATGGCAGGACAGTCATCAGGCATACCGATGGCCTGATACAAGAATTCCAGGGATTTTTTTCTGTAATTTTCAAGTAAATAATCTACTTTATCAAAATCAATGGTTTCCTCTGCTCTTGTCAGGATCTCTTCCGGGGATCGGATCAGCCGGTCTGACAGACCGAATTTATTTAACAAATCATAGATTCTTGAATTTTTGGAAACATTCGTCTCCCTGTCTCTTGCAAATGCCCAGAAATTTTTTCGGAAGATCATTGCAAATACCAGCCCATGGAACGAGTCTGTAAATATATAAGACGCATTCCTGAATATACTGACAAATTCCCTTGGCCCTATATCAAAAAGTCTCCGGCAATTTCCTTTTACATCATTTTTTATATATTTTGAAGCGAACGGAATGAACCACAGTTCCAACCCTCTTTTTTCGCAGAACCTTTCTATACGGCGACGGTAACAGAGACTGTCAGAAAAGAAAAAGGCAAGAACGTAAGGTTTTTCTTCCGTATTGCTCAGGTTCAGCATATTAATCCAGCCTTCTGCATCGAACATGAGGGCAGGATCCAGAACTTCCGCTATTGGTTTTTTCAGGCAGCTGTCCAGGATTTTTTTTGCTGACCTTTCACGAACGGAGATATTATCAAAGTCCTCCAACAAAGGAACTATGACTGTCTTTTCGTGACCGGATAGGGAACGCCTGGAGATACTGGCTGCATAGGCAGTCTTACGGCAGGAACTGCCTGTGTCTTTCAGGAAGAAACCAGGCTTTGCCACATTGGGATTCCATACTTGGTCTGATCCAACGATGAGATGCCCATAATCTTTTCCCATTTCCGGCAGAGTCATGTCCGTATAAATATGCCTGTTGGTCGTATAGATTTCCCGAAATTCCTGGAAAAGCTGCTTACGGTTTCGGAGCATATCTGCCACCGGGGAATGCGGAGAGCAAATAAGCCTTTCACCTGCTTTCTTCATTATCTCCATCGGTGTATACTGAGTAGCCTGCTGCAGTTTACCGGTGTAAATGACATTAGCTGAGGATCTATAATCGATAAGATCGACAGTAGCTCCGGGATATTCCCGTTCAATCAGTTTTTTCAGTGCGATACCCTGAAGGGTACCACCCCAATTGTTATTTCCGTGGAAAAGTGTCAAAATTCCTATTTTCATGTCTTACTACCTTTTACTTTCTTTGTAGAATATAGCTTTTATTGGCTCAAATACAGAATGCATGACTGTAAAAAAGCTATTACGCATGAGTGTTGTACCTGCCAGAAGACCAGTGACACAGTAAATGATACAACCTGGGATGGAATTACAATAATATCCGGTAAGCATATATACTGCAAGTAACAATACGATACTGGTAACTGCCCGCCTGCTATATCTGATCTCTTTACTCTGCATCTCACAAAGAATCAGCCAGATGCCATTTGTAACCAAAGTTGCGGTCGCAAAAGAAATTGTACTTGGGTAAACTTTATAAAAAACAGCATTTAACATTGCTGCCAGGAGCAGCATGGCGATGATCTGCCATAAATATTTTTTCTGTTTCCCTTCCGCCTTGTATTTATTAACATAAATCCCCTTGATCACTGCCGACAATCCCTGAGCTGCAAACAAGGGAAAAATAATATCACTTGACGAAATGTATTCTGGCATAAAATTTTCCAGTATCCATTTTGCCGGATAAGCCCCAGCTATAATCAGAAAACTGTAGACGAGCGCTAATTCTTTTAATCTGCATATTTCTTTTACCGATGGCTTCTGACAGAAAAAGTTAAACATGGATACTGTCACCGGCGTCATAAATGTATTTACAAGATTATCCATGCTTACAGCGAAGGAATACATGGCAAAACTAAAGGTATTCATCAGAACTTTCACAAACCATCTGTCAAGGCTGGAAAAAAATTTGGTAACAAAATCTCCCAGCATAAGGATAAAACCACCACGGATATTTTGTCCCACGGTCTTCAGACTGAAGCCCGCATATTTTAAAAACGGGATCCTCTGCTGGGCTTTGATGGTCAGATAAACAGCGGATATAAGACCGATCACGGGAGCTACGCCCACAAACAGAAGCATATTATCCGTTCTGACAACAAAAATCAATAGCAGATATGCCGCCAGTAGCGCTATTCGAGAAAAATTCAGCGCCACACTGTAGGATTGAAACTCTCCGGTCGCCTGATACATCATCTGATAATAAGTTTGCAGATTTGTGGACAGAATCCCTATGCCAAGAACAGTTATCACTACATTGTGTATACATACTCCTATGACTGATATGAGTATAGAAACAGGCAGCATGAATACCAGAAAAGAAATAAAGTTTCCAGCCATGGTGTGGCGATCCAGTTTTTCCAATTTCTTTCCGCCAAATTCAACATACATACCCTGCAGGTAACCAAATGTGAGAATACTAGAATATGTGGTCAAGTACAGGGTGTATTCTTTTGTCGCTGCATAGGTTTTAATCGACGTAAATTTAGGTAGGATAAAATTAGTTCCGGCAACGATCAGAAGATACAATATATTGGCGATCATGATATGTAAAAGATTCTTTTTCATAGTTATATAAGCTCCCTTTGCTTTTCTTTCCAGTCAGACAGAACATGGGAATCAGCATATAAACAGTACATCCCCAGGAACTTGCTGTCCCGAATCCTATTCCGGCAAAGATCAGACAGATGTACAGCATCAGGGACGCGCTTCGGATGTGCGGATCTGTTACCTTTAGAATCTTCTGGATAATCCGGTACATAAACCATAAAAGGAGCGCAAATCCTACATAACCCAGCTGACCGATAATCTGCTGATAATAATTATCCATCAGATAAGGATGATATGATTCCGTCATGCCGCCAATCTTATTAAAACCGTACTGGATATACAAAGGTGAGTATTCCCG
Source organism: uncultured Lachnospiraceae bacterium (assembly GCA_944384105.1). Lineage (GTDB taxonomy): Bacteria > Bacillota > Clostridia > Lachnospirales > Lachnospiraceae > Egerieimonas_A. Next base: position 30,215 of record CALWSC010000096.1, read on the forward strand.
GATGGCAGCGTTAGATCCGTATGTAGCAAAACCCGATCCGAGAGGAAAATATGTATCAGCCGTGACAAATGCATATTTGAGTAGTATCGCCCGTGGGGCGTCCTCATTGAAAAGATACTCCTTTATTTCATCTTTCCCAAGAAAAAGACATAGAGCCACACATATCAGGATGGAATACCATTTAACTTTTTTTTGTATTTTGGAAAAAATAAACAGCACCATGCCAAGTCCGAAGGCTATCATTCCAAGACCGGACTGGTTAAAAAAAATTATTATTCCACTCAGGATCATGTAACAGATCACTTCCCTATCCGAATTTCTTCCCGCCCATATGACAGAAAGAAAGAGAATGGTCCACCAGCTTATACTTCCTCCGTAGTTGGCGTAAAAAACAAATGTTCCACTAGCTGATATCATGAATGTGAAAACATACTGGCTGATTATCGCGAAAAAAAACAGTATCCACAGCATTGCCTTCCCTATCACTTTTAAGGAACGAAGAACAAATCGAGCATTGGTTTCTGTAAAAAATATAGTCACGAAAAGGTAGAGGCTATAAGGTTTTATAAACATAAACATGTCCATTAATATATATTTTCTATTTTTAGCAGTTTCAGACAATATATTGCCGCATAATCCGATACCCAGGAATATAGCAAGGAAGAATAGTATTTTTAATGCTTCTTTCGGAATCATCTGTCTGTAAAACAAATAGAAAAGTATTCCAATCCATGCTACTATACAGGTAATTTCATCGGCGTTTCCAACAAGAGGTAAGCCAATTAAAGAGAACAGGTCTGCCGCCATCATAGCGATAATCATAACGCAGACAAAAATTTTTAATGCATTAAATTTTAGTGTCATTCTTTTTCCTTTGTAGAGACTTGTTGAAATAAACATTCAAATAAATATTTTTTATGGTGGCTTTGGAGATTTCCATATCAAATTCAGCAGCTTTCTTTCGGCAGTTTTCGGCAATGCGGAGGCGCTCCTTGGAGGACAATGACGAAAGCCGCTGAATTGCTTTTGCAAATTTCTCTGCCGAATACGGATCACATAAATATCCTGTCTGACCTGGGACCACATATTCCCGAATTCCCTGGACATCAGATCCTATAACCGGAACACCAGCAGCCATAGCCTCCACTCCGGCCATCCCAAATCCTTCCCGCAGGGAAGGAATCACCGCTATATCTGCACAGGTATTGACCTCCGGTATGTCTAGTCGATGACCTGGAAGACATATACGAACGCCCAATTTTTGTGCCAGTTGTTTCAATTCCTCCGTTATGGAAGACTGTGTTGTTGTCCTGCCGCAGATCACGAATACATATTTTTCTTTATCCGGCAGAAGGGAGAGCGCTTTGATAATAATCTGATGATTTTTCCGTACAGACAGTTCTCCTACAGCCAGTACCATAATATCTTTCTGCCCTGCCCCAAACTGCTGCCGGTATAAGTCACGGTTAATCCTTACCTCCCGAAACTGTTCGGTATCAACGCCAACGCTCGGGATAACAAAAACTTTCTTGCAGTGCATCTTTCTGGCATTGTAATAATCTTCATGGTTGACGGTAACAAGTGCATCACAAAAGTACGACATAAAGGACTCAATCGTATAATATACAAACCATGCTTTTCTAGAGGAACGGTCTGTGAACGCAAATCCGTGAGATGTGTAAATAACAACGGTTCCTTTCCGCCGGTATTTATTGGCCGCCAGACGAGTCAGACAACCTGCAATGGGAGTATGACAATGGATCAGATCATAACGATCTTTCAATATCTGTTTTAACTGTCTATATGCGGTTAAATTTGTTTTTGCCAGCGGACTTTTCGTATTAAAGTCTATGTGATAGTGCTGTATCCCTTTTCTGTCTAATTTTACAGTCTCAACAGCGTCCGACCCATCCGGCATCTTTTCATTCATAGCAACAGACACTTCAAAACCTAATGCCTGCAGAGTAGATATATCATTCCATAAAAAGTGCAGAAAACCTGCAAGGTTCATCACTATAAGCGCTTTCATTTTGTTCCCTTTCTTTTCTTCGACCAAGCTTTTTATATACTTTTTCAAACTTCCAGCAAAAGTTTTCTGCCAATTAGGCTCTTTCGATCAATTAACCGGATACCTTTTCCAATTTTCAATCACAGATACTGCATTTATCCAGCTGTTGTCTTACTGCTTTCCACACCGGTAATCTTGGCAGCGCTTACTCTTCTGAATATCCAGCAATTATGCTGACCGATGTACAGTTAGGTAAGCCGCACTCTAATTAAGTTATTGTTCCATTCTGGTTTTCTTTTTAGCAAAGTTTTTTATAGCGACAACCGTGAATCATAACTTGAAATTTCATATCGACCTATCGTTACTACTATCATTTATTTCTATATCTTTCCAAGCTTTTTTGTTTAAGGCGACTGTCACCCATTCATTAATGTATTTCGTTTCTTTTTTAATATCGCTTTTTTATATACCTCTATTAGTCTCCGGTAGTGATCGACTTCTGTGTAGTCTCTTTGAAACAGTCTATATGAAGCAGTTTTCATTGCTTCATATTCCTTTTTTGACATACTTTCAAATGTACAAATCTTCTCCGCAAGATCTTTGATATCACCGCTTCTATAAAGGAAGCCATTTCCATCAATCAATTCCGGAATCCCGCCTATATCTGCCCCTATGATCGATCGTCCTAGTTGTAAAGCTTCTATAGCTGAGTAAGGACCATTTTCGTACCACTCGGATGGAAGGATCACTGCTTTAGCATTTCCTACAATATTTTGTAGTTCCTGACCTGATATATATCCAAGCATACGAATATGAGACATACCGTATTGCCTAATATATTGTTCAGTTTTTTCCTTAAGTGGACCAGTACCTACAATATACAACTTTACATGCATATCATGGAACGCTTTTAATAAGGTACAAATACCTTTTTCCTCAGATAATCTCCCAAAATAGAGATAGTATGATTCTTTTGCTTCTTGTTCATTTACTAGCGGCTTTTCTGTATCTAAAAAATTGGGAATATGGATAACTCTTTCAGGTTCAATCCCAAACTCTTCAAATTTCTTTTTATAAAAGGCACTTGGCGTAATAATTTCGTCTATCACGTCATAGCTTTTACGCCATTTATGGAAATACCCCTCCCCAACGTTGATACAACTTTTAACAAATGAATCTTTTACACATCTATTTAATGCGCAATGGTAATATCTACCGCCCCGGCATTCCTCACAGACCTTTCCGTGCTGTAACATCTTATAGTTAAGACACAACATTTTCAGATCATGAGCTGTATAAACAGTTGGAATATTATATTTCCTGATCACATCCAAAATGGACGGGGAAATTTGATGTTGAAAAATATGCAAATGAATCAAATCCGGTCTAGTATCTTGTATCAGCTGTTTAAATTTTTTCTTTGCTTCACGAGAATAGATAATATTTAGACCCGCGTTAATTTTTTTAAGTATTCCATCTGCGTTATAATCAACATTTCCTACAAAATATCTACTATATTCTGAATCGAAATTTTTTTCGTCTTTCATAGAAAAGTCAATAACTGTATGCCCTTTTCTCTCAAGAAGACTTCTCAATGCGAAATAATAAGTTTCGCTCCCCCCCTTAATGTAAAAGAATTTATTTACCATTAATATTTTCATCTAAATGCCTTCTTTCACAAACACTTTCTCATACTTTTCACATATCTTTTCCCAGGTATATGCTTCAGAAACTCTATTTCGGGCTCTCAGAGAGAATTCAGTTATTTCCGCAGCATCCATCACGTCAACTTTATCAATCAGCTTTGCAAGTTCACCTGGCTTCCGACTCCAGTACAGCGCAGCATCTTTTGCTACCTCTTTGTTAAATCCTACATCGATAAGCAAGTTCAATTTTGTACTTCCCAGCGCTTCAATGAGACTGGGATTTGTGCCTCCTACAGTATGACCATGAAAATAGGCATAAGCATTTTCTCGAATTTTCATAAGTAATTCTTGATCATATACTGTACCCACAAATTTAATTCGTTTATCACTCTTAAAATGAAGTTTATCTTCCAGTTTGTTAAGGAACTTGTCATTAACATTTGTAATAATGACAAAATCTTTCTTCGAATGAGACTTCATAAATTCCCTGATCATAACTTCAAAAGAATTTTCAGGTACAAATCTCCCAACCACCAGATAATACTGTTTTGGACTCAAATTCTTACTGCAATACCAATCCAATAATTGGGAATCATCATCTGCTAAAGTACTTTTTCTAATTTCAGTTCCATAAGCAATATATGTAGTTTTAGGTGTTCTCCTCTTAATGCCTTTATCGTCATAACAGTCATGTATATATTTTTCAATGTTTATAGAATCACAGATAACCAAATCACAATATTTCACCATCATTCGCTCAGAAATTTTCCAATATTTTCTTATTGGTCTACTCCAACGCGATCTCATCCATTCGTGTCCATCAGGATTCAGGTATACTTTTCCGCCTAATTTGTGGATTTTTTGATAAAAATGTCTAGCAAACGGACCGATACGGCAGGCCATAATATAAACAATAGGATGTTCAATTTTATCCCGTTTTATAATCTTGCAGCACTCCTTCAATGCTTCTACATCATAATAAATCGCCTGAACCGACCCTAGCTTCTCCGGAATTTTTATCCGGAAGCAGTATGTATTATGATAAACAAACTCATGTTCATTAATAATTTGAACGCCTTCTGTTTTGTATGGATCCATGCTGCCATCGCCGTTTGCCTTACATGCTACATGATATTTAATTTTCTCATTATTCTGATGGTATTCAGTCAGCTTATTGATAAATGTTTCATACCCCCCATACATCCCCAAGGACTTTGCTCCTACCAAAAAAACGTGTTGTACTTCATTCTTCTGCATCGACGTATTCTCCTTTAATCCTTGGACTACTAGAACTTCTTTCTGTTGATCCCTTTAAACGTATCTGCGATGTTCTGTGTATCTCCACGGGCTTTACCACCTTTTGTCATCTCCCACCATATCTGCAGCAGTCCATGTCTGGCAATGGATAGCTACGTCAATATGAACTTCCTTTATTATCATCACAAACGCAGGCATTGCGTGATCTCACAATTGTTCATCGCAACTGCATACTAACTGCAAAAAGCAGAGTCGACTAATTTATTCGGAACCACTCCCCTTGATTACCACTGCTATAGTTTTAAGCAGAATCTTAATATCTTCGCCTAGAGACCAGTTCCGTATATACTGCATATCTAGCTTCACTACTTCCTCGAAGTCTGTAATATTGTTTCTTCCACTTATCTGCCACAACCCAGTAAGCCCAGGTTTTGCAGCCATCCTTGCTCGGTGATGCAAATCATACTGCAGCCATTCATCCACAGTCGGAGGACGTGTACCCACAAGACTCATGTCTCCTTTGAGTACATTCAGGAACTGCGGAAATTCATCTATAGAAGTCTTCCGAATGAACCATCCAATCCCGTGACATGTTCCCTCTTTTCCACTACCAATAATCCTAGGATCAGCATCCATCTTAAACATAAATCCTTTCATCTGATTTTTACCCATTAGTTCCTTCTTTCTTTCTTCAGCATCCATATACATACTTCGGAACTTATAGATCTTGAACATTCTTCCATTTTTTCCTACTCGTGTTTGTGAAAAGAAAATAGGACCGGGAGATGCGGCATAAATTAACGGCGCAAGAGCGGCAGACAAGATACCTGTAAAAATCAGTCCAACTACTGCACCAAAAATATCCAAAGTTCTTTTTAGGAACATCTGTCTTGGCGTCGCAATCCGAATACTATTTGTTAAAACCAGATACCCAGCAAACTTTTCGATGGTCTGCGTAGGGGAATGTGTAACGGCATCAGTCAGACATATATGAGTCGTAATCCCCATGGATTCCAATATTTCCAGTAATTTCTCTGGAACCGGATGATTCTTATCCATATGGAACATAATTTCATCTACCCAGCGTTTCTGAACGTAAGAAATCAAATTATTCAGACTCGATACTATCGGCACTCCACAAATATTGGTATTTGCGAAATAATTTCTGTCTGTCAGAACTACTCCAATTAGCTCAATTTCTCTATAGGATTTTTCCTTAATTGTATGCAACACACTTTCAGCATTCTTATATGTTGTCACTACCACCATTCCTCGTTTCCGGTAGCTCTCCTTTTTATGATGTAGCAGCCAACACTTCCACATTAATCGTTCACCATATACCATGAGAACAGAAAAAATTGCCAACCAAAAAAATATACCTCTTGAAAATTGGCTGCTAGTTCGTGTTAGAAACAAGTAAAGCACCAGTCCCATCACAACAATTACTGCTTGTTTCAAAGATTCTTTAAATTCCTTCCATTTCCCTCTGGAAAGGATTCCCTGATAACTTTCCGTAAAAAAAGCTGTACAAATATGAATTAGTATCAATATCAACGCTCCTGACAGATAAACCCTATCTGTATATGGATTTCCTCTTCCAGTGCGTATCGCATAAGAAATCACATAGGCAATCTGGAATATCAAACAATCCAATGCCAAGAAATCGATATGCTTCAGCCAACCATTAGCTACCTTTTGGTACATTTTCTTACTTCGTCTCTCCTGCGTTCTTATAATTCTGCTCAAAACCAATTATTCTTCCAGGTGGACTACTGAGTCCGTTAATTATCGGTTCTGTTATAAATACCATTTGTTAGCCCAGATCTCCTAATGCATCCAGATGTTTGTATACGATATCTGCTATCTCAGCCTGTCCCGCGTATGTATATATGCTTTCTTGCATCTTACCCTTCAGACTTACATATCTATTTTGCCATCGCTGAGTCATTTTCTGCTCATATGCAGCATCTCCCTCTGAACTCCCCGTATTCGGGTATCCCAGAATCAAATACTGCTGTTGATTTCCGTCAAAAGTTGCAAGAATCTTTTCCTGTTGTGCAATGAGTTCTTGAGGATCATTATTCCAGCCTCCGTAAAAACCCATAAAAATAATTGGAAAATATTCCCGATCTGTACGAGTAAGCTCTTCCGCCGTAAAAGTCCGCACATTAATCTCTGCCGCTGCAGGGTTCTCTCCACCGTATGCAATCGTATGTACATTGATATAATTCTGAATCTCTGCCTCGTCTACTCCCGCAAGACGGAGTTGGGAGAGGGTTCAAGCTTCATAAAGTCCTCGATTAACCACCGGAATATTTTTCCCATTTTCTGCCAGGCGCTGCGATAGGATTACCGGATAGGAATAGATAGGAGAATCGTTTGAATCCATAAACTCATCTCCCCAGCAGCTAATACCAATAATAGCTGAAGCTGCCACTGTCTGATTTGCATGCTGCTCCATCATATTCAGTACTTCCTGCCCAGAATTATCTGTAATTAACTGACTATCTAATATTTCCTTCTCCAATTTTTCTTCACGCTCCTGCACTCTCTGCTTAATATCCTCCGCCTTCTTTAGGTTGTCCCATGATGCCCAGAACATAGCGTATATAAAAAAAACTACTGTTATGAGGAAGAATATAATTCCAATAGCAGGATGGAGATTCTTCAAATATCTATCATAAAATTTTCTCATGTCCGCCCCTTTTTCGGCTTAACATACGCTTCATAGGATTTATATTTCCCATAGTACCAATTTTGCCGGATATCTACTTTATTTAGTACTGCACCTAAAATCTGGCATCCTGATTTTTCCAGTTGATTCTTCGTTTTCTGCTCCAATCTGTAACTGGATTTTCCACTCTCAATCACCAGAAGCGCTCCGTCACAGGCTCTTCCTACTACTGCGGCATCAATTAGACTTCCCGCCGGTGGTGTATCCACAATGATATAATCATAATACGACCTCATTTGTTCCATCATCTTTCTGAATATAGGCTGACCTAACAGTTCAGAAGGATTCGGTGCGGCGGGACCGCTAAAGATAATATCCATCTTTTCATAGTTAGTCGGATAAATGATTTCTACTATGTTTTTTATTTGTCCACTCAAATACTGTGACAGACCGTTTACTTCATTGGTTACCATATAACGAGTCAAATACACAGACTTCCGAATGTCCGCATCCAGTAGCAATACCTTCTCTCCCGCTTTGCCCAGCTCTTCTGCCAAATGAAATGCTATATCACTTTTTCCCTCTCCAGGGAAACAGCTTGTGAGCAAAACGGTTTTAATATCTTTCCCGCAAAACTGTAGGTTTGTCCGTAATGTCTTCATTGCTTCTTTATACAGATAATTTTCTTTCTTGTTATCTATCAGTAGAATTGGAGAATTCATAACCATCATCTGCCCTTCTTATTCTCTTTCCTTTTACTTTTGCGAGCACTGCCCTTATCCGGTACTACAGCAAAGGTGGCAAGCTCCAGGTATTTTGCAATGTCATCTTCAGTTTTCACCGTATCATTCATCAAATTCAGTAGAATTATACTTCCTGCGCTTATCACAAACCCTGCGAGAATTCCTAAAACTGCCGTCTTCATTATATTGGGACTGTCTGGATACAGCGCCACTTCACCGGTTTCGATAATTTTAGGTGGTGTAACTTCCATTTGGTCTCCTATATACCGTGAAGAAACTTCTGCCAGTTCATCTACAAGTTCCTTTGCTAAAATGGGATCAGAATTTTGAACTGTCAAATAAAGCAATCGCGTATCCTCAGTATTCTGGATTAAAATATCTGCTTTTAAGGTCTTGTAATCTATCTTTAGATCCAAATTTTGAATAACCGTATCAAGAACCGGGCGACTCTTAATCAGCAGGGAATAATCATTTGCTAGTTGGCTTCCTAGCTGTAGATCTGCCATAGAAGTCTGAGTTGTCTCTTTTGAGAGAACCAGCAGAGAGGAGGTTGAACTGTAGATTGGAGTTACCAGAAATTTCGCATATCCGATCGCTAAGCAACCAGAAAGTAAGCCAACTGCCAACACCAACCAAATACGCTTTTTCAGAGCATAAAGCAGTTCTTTCAAATTGATTTCAGTATATTCTTCTCGTATATATTCCATTTGTGTTATTTCCTTTTTTTCTATTTTCTTCTATTTCATTATTCAAAATTTTCCGGGGTGTTCCATACTGGATTTTATAGATTGTTCAGAGTCACTGCCAGATACCCTTAAATATTAACTCTGCTACTGCTTACGTTTCACTGTGTAAATTCATGACAAGGAAATGATTTAGCTCTCACCCATACCAACAGTACTCTATCTGACACTTCGAACTATTCATCCCAACCTCCTATGGCGTTTTTAAACAGCCAATCACTATATCTCTTTTTATTTTCCGCTTTTCCCTTTCTGCTGAGCATGAAAGTTATACCGACAATCTTGCAGGAATCAGCCTTCATTTGTTCAATACTTTCCATATTTACAATGACTCCCCTGTTGATCCGTAGAAAACGCCCATCCAACTTCTCCATAAAGCTCTGCAGACTTCCCCGTACCTTAATTTCAGATCCTGTAATTAAGTGGATAAGCAAGTTGTTATGACTGCTTTCTATATATGTGATCATATGCAGGGGAATATCCTGCTGCCTTTCCCTGGCCAGATGAATAACTGCTCTCCTTCGTTTCTCTCTATACGCCCAAAAACGATGTTTCACTTCCAGAAGAGCCTCTTGGGTATAGGGCTTAACCAGATAATGAAGCGCATTTAATTCATAAATTTCAGGACCGAATTCTCTGCTGCTACTAATATATACCAGCTCAATTCCTGGAAAATATCTGCGTATCTTTTTTCCAGTCTTAATCCCATCGTCCTGCTCCATAATGACATCTAAAAAAATCAAATCAAAATAAGTGCCTTGCTGTATTTTCCGAAACATTTCTGTTCCGTTCTCAAACGTCTCAATCTGTGTATTATCCCAGACTTCCTTGAGATCTCTACAAAGCTTCTCTCTGTCTTTTTTTTCAGCGTCACAGACTGCTATATTCATTCTTAATTTGCCACCTATCTTCTTTGGTATTTTCGCCGAATCTAATATTTTTACATATGTAAATCGTTATTATCAGTATATGATTTTCATATTTTTCCGTCTATTACCACTTATCCCATTTTTCTACCATTTATACCGCATTCCCCAATTATCCCAAATATCTGCCAGTTATCCCGAAAGGGTTTCCTCACAGGAAAAAGCGCTGTATCGTAATATATAGTTATATTTCTTACATTTTGGAGGTAGATATGTTCTATTTACAATATTCCAAAAAATATATTTTTAGCATTCTGCTTACGCTTCTGACTCTGTTAGGATCAGCGTTTCTTCTGTTTTCTCTGTACTCCACACAGATGGTTCCCACGTTCTATCTCATCCTTTCTTTCTTACTTGCCTTACTTGCCTCTGCATTAGCTTTCTTTTTGACACACAAGTCTATACGGAGAGCTCGATTAATACTTGGAATTGTATGGAGTTTATTCTATCTATCTTTTACAATTACAGGAGGCATTTTTATTCAAATTACATACAATACGATTCGTACTGTGACAGAACCGAAAGATGATATTGCCAATCTCTCTTTCTATGTCAAAACAGGCGATACAGCGTGGTCACTTTCAGACGCGGCGTCCTATACTTTCGGAATTCTGAAGGTTCAGGACCGCGAGAGTACCGATGCGGCGCTTTCCCGTACTGTAAGTGAGCAGGGAATTACCCTCGTAACTGCGGAATATGACGGAATTACACAGCTTGCGGACGCACTGAGAGCGGGTGACATTGGAGGTATCCTGCTCAATCAGGCGTACCTCAGTCTTTACGGGGAGCTTGCCGGCTATGAGGATTTCCCCAGCGAAATCCGGGCTCTTGCGACGGAAAGTCTGTCACATAACGCTATACCTGGCACGGCAGATCCCGAGTCGGAAAAATCTGCGGATACTGCTGATTATTCTGATGTGATCAATCTCTATATCAGCGGCAGCGATACCCGTGAAGACACGCTTCCGGGAAGAACCCGAAGCGATGTCAACATTATTGCGAGCATCAATCCGGAAACGCACAAAATTTTGCTCTTGTCCACCCCGCGTGATTATTATGTGCCGCTTTCCATCTCGGGCGGGGTGCCGGATAAGCTGACTCACGCCGGAATCTATGGGGTGGATGTCAGCATGGAGACTCTTGAAATGCTTTACGGCATTGATATTCCATATTATTTTCGTGTGAATTTTACAGGGTTTGTGGATATTATTGATGCGCTGGGAGGAATTGAAGTGCAGTCGGACTATGCATTTGACGCCGGAGGGTATCATTTCAGCCAGGGAGCAAATCAGCTCGGCGGCGATGAGGCGCTCGCTTTCTGCCGGGAGAGGTACTCCTTCGCGGAGGGCGACCGCCAGAGAGGAAAGAATCAGATGGCGGTTATCCGCGCCGTCATCCAGAAGGCGGCGAGTCCCGCCATTCTCTCAGAATACGGAAATATTCTCGACAGTGTACAGGATCATATGGAGACGAACATACCGTATCCCCTGATCGCCGGCCTGATACGGGATCAGCTTGAGAGCGGCGCTTCCTGGGACGTTACGACCTACAGCGTGGACGGCACCGGAGATACGCAGATTCCGTATTCCATGAGTTCTTCCGTGTACGTCATGGTTCCCGATACTGCCACGGTGGATCACGCAAAAGAGCTGCTGGCGGAAATCGCTTCCGCTTCATAGAAAAATGCCATGGTTAAACGGTCAGGCGTTTCATGCTTGCATGGAAAAGTATAGCTCTGACCCCTGTAAAACATAAGAAAAGGAGACAGTTATGAATCTGCAGGCACAAAACTTTCTCTCGCTGCTGCGGTCTTTTCTGCGCGGCGGACCCGCTCAGCTTACAGCGCCGGACTGGGATGAAATCTATCTTCTGGCAAAGAAGAATAATCTCGCGCCCGCCATCTGTGACGCTGCCCGCACCCTGCCGGAATTTTCCGCAGCGCCGCAGCATATCCGCAGAAAATTTACAGACACGCTGATCGCCCAGTCCGGAGCGCAGCTGATGCGGACAGAATCTTTCTTTGAAGTCTATAAACAATTTCTTGCCGGATATTCGCCCGGAGCCGGCGGCGGATACGGCTGTTTCGGAAGTATAGATTTTGACAGGAGGACAGAAATGAGAGAAACTGAAGATTTATTCGAGGCGCTCGCCTCCGGCACGGCGTGCGATTACATATCTGACCTGCGCCTTCCCCTAAACCGGGAGCACGTCAGAGCCTTCCTCATGGGATGGACGCCTGCGCGGGATTATGGCGTACGCCAGTGGGAGGATCTGGCAGAGTATCTGCTGGGTGAGGTGCTCACCTTCTCTTCACAGGAGGAGGCTCAGAAAATTTTGGCAGACAGACTGGCAATATAGATCAGAGGGCTGTCCTGAACACATGATTCAGGGCAGCCCTCATCTTTGCTATGCCACTTCCTTCACCAATACCATTACTGGTACTGACTTGTGATTCGCTTTTTCTCGAAAAAAGCAGCCCCTTCCGCGGCCGTATCGATCCGCAGAAGGGGCTGCCTTCTGGTATTATGCATGGATTTCATATAGCTCTGCCTGCATCTTCGCACCTGACCATACCGCGGTGCAGTTATCCGGATTCTGCGGATAAACCCTTGCGGAGAAGACGTATGCCCCTCCGTTCAGGTAGAGCTCCGCCGCGGAGGTATCCATCAGCAGACGCAGCGTGTGAATCTCGCCCGTCCTGGCGCGGCGCACGGTGCGTCCGGCGCCCGCCTGCTCATCCATGAGTAGCGTCACAATACCGCTGCTGTATTCCACGGAAAACCTTCCGGGAAAGTCCAGATGCCAGCCGCCGGGACCGATCTCAGTAATCTCCAGATCGAAGCATCCGCCTCCGCTCCAGCTCTCCGAAAACTTCTGCGGGGCTTTTCTGAGCATCTCCAGCTCCTTTACGGGATATTGAAGAATCCTTCCATCCCTGTACTGCAGCTCGCGCGGCACAGTCAGCGCGTGCTGCCATCCATGAGCCGTGGTGGGATTCGTGTACGGTGCGTCCGGAATGCCCATCCAGCCGATCAGAATACGCCTGCCGCTTTCATCCTCAAAACTCTGCGGAGCGTAGAAATCAAATCCATAGTCCCACTCCTCAAAGGACTCCTCCTCGATTTCTCCCGGAAATCCGCTCTTTACGCGGAAGTATCCGCTCTGATAGACGTTCTGATAACGGTATTCCTCCGCTTCCACACCCTGCGGGCAGACGGCGAGGAAGCTGTGCCCGTCAAGGTTGAAGTAATCCGGGCATTCCCACATATAGCCGAACGGCTGCTGTGTCGTAAGTTCTCCGGCAGGCTTCCAATGCTTCATATCCTCAGAGCAGTACAGAAGCACTGCTCCGTGATCGTCCTTCTTTCTGCCGCCGAGCACCATATAATACGCCGGGCCGCATCGGAAAACCTTCGGATCGCGGATATGGCAGGTATAGTCTGCCGGGTAGTCTGCGGTTCCCATCAGAAATTCCTTTGGGCCGAACGCTGCCCCGTCCGCGCTGTGCACGTACATTGTATTTGCCCCGCGCCCGCTGCTGATATAGTCGTAATCTCCGTCGAGCTTGATATTCCCCGTATAGAACAGGTGGATACCGTTCTCGTCTGTATAAGCGCTGCCGGAGTAGACGCCGTGGCAGTCGTACGGGCTGTCGGGGTAAAGTGCTGCGCCCTCATACTCCCAGTGCACCAGATCACGGCTTGTATAATGTCCCCAGAGCTTCAGCCCTCCGTTTACGTCAAACGGTCCGTACTGAAAAAAAACGTGGTACACGCCGCGGTACTGGCACAGCCCGTTCGGATCGTTGAGCCAGCCGACCGGCGCCATCAGATGATAATGCAGCCGGTATGTGCTGTCCGCAATCCCCTTTGCCTCCTGCTCCAGGCACTTTTCCTTCAGAAAATCTCTTAAAACACTCATTCTTTACTCACCTTCAAAATCGGTTCCATAGACCGGGCTGTACCCATCTTCAGGTTCTCCACCTGTGCATAATCGTCGGTGTTGCTGATAATCACAGGCGTCACAATCTCATAGCCTGCCGCCTGAATCTGCTCCATATCAAAGGTCAGCAGCAAATCTCCTGCCTTTACCGTGTCTCCCTCGCTCACATGTGCGTCGTAATACTTGCCGCCCAGTTCCAGGGTGTTGATTCCCACATGAATCAGAATTTCCACACCGTCCCCGGACGTGATGCCGACCGCGTGCTTTGTCTCAAAGAGTGTGGTGACCGTACCGGATACCGGAGCCTTTACCTCTCCCTTTGCCGGACGGATCGCAGCGCCTTTTCCGAGCACTTCCGCCGCGAACGTCTCATCCGGAACCTCGGAAAGCGGGATTACGGTTCCCTCGATCGGAGCGTATACCGTGTACGGCTCTGTCCGGATCTCCTCACTGATCTCTGCTTTTGTCTCCGTCTTTTCCGCCGGTTTCTCCTCGCGGTATAAAAGCCAGGAGATCACAAACGCCACTGCGGCTGCCGCTGCCATGACAAGCGTGTACTGTACCGTATAATTTGTCGTAATTAAGTATCCGAAGATACCGGTAATTCCGTATGCCGACGCGCCGATGCCGGTAATTCCCGCTACCAGTGCTCCGCATGCGCCGCCGATCGCTCCTGCGAGGAACGGCTTAAACAGCCTTAAGTTGACGCCGAAGATTGCCGGCTCTGTGATTCCCATGAATGCGGAAAGAGATGCAGGAAGCGCCAGGGACTTCATCTTCTGGTTTCTCGCCTTTAATGCGACCGCAAGAGCCGCAGCTCCCTGCGCGACGTTTGCCGCTGTCGCGATCGGCATCCAGGTGTTGACGCCGTCCGCGCTTAAAAGTCCTGCCTCCAGCGCATTGTACATATGGTGTACGCCGGCAACAACCGTGAACGGGTAGACCGCTCCCGCAAGAGCGGCGCCGATGCCGAAGGGCAGGGTGATCAGGTATTTCACGCCGTCGAGCACGCCGTTCTCAATGAAGGAGAATACCGGGCCGAAGATCGTAAGCGTCAGATATCCCGTGACCAGCACGGTGACAAGAGGCGTCACAAAGAGATCGATGATCTCAGGCACAATCTTGTGCAGCTTCTTCTCCAGCGCAGACATGAACCAGACGGCAATGACTACCGGGATGACGTGTCCCTGATAGCCCACAAGGTCGATATTGTACAGGCCGAACCAGGCGCTTGCCTGCGGTACACTGTCTGCAGTCGCCACGGACCATGCGTTCATCAGATCCGGATGTACCATAATCATACCGATGACTGCGCCCAGAAACAGATTTCCGCCGAATACGCGCGCCGCGCTCACAGCGATCAGGATCGGCAGGAACGTAAATGCCGCGTTGCTGAACAGGTGGATGATGGTGTATGTACCGGAATCCGCCATTGCCGGAAAGACCTTGCTGAGTCCCTCCAGCAGCCCCATCAGAAGTCCGCTCGCCACAATCGCGGGGATGATCGGCACAAATACGTCGCCAAGCGTCTTTAACAGCCGCTGGAATACATTCTGCTTCGCGGTCGCCGCCTGCTTTGCCTCCTCCTTCGAGGCTGCGGTGATTCCCGCGATCTTGATAAATTCGTCGTAGACCTTATTTACGGTTCCGGTTCCTAAAATAATCTGGAGCTGTCCGGATGCGAAAAATACACCCTTTACTCCATCGATATTTTCAATGGCTTCCTTGTCACATTTGCTGTTGTCGCCGATGACAAGCCTCAGCCTTGTCGCACAGTGGGCAGCGGATACGATATTCTCCCTGCCGCCGATGTGCTCGTACACTTCTCTTGCTGCTTTCTGGTAATCCATAAGCGCCCTCCTTTTTGTGTTATCGTTCACATATAATAATCTAATTATTTTCAAGATTTTTCCCGTTTTTGTTGGTTATTATATATGAAATCGTTCTCATCTTTATGTTTTCATTATAGTCACTTCCTGCTGATTTGTAAAGTGATGAAAATTCACAAAAAAACAGCCCTGGAATTATGAAAATCTTCCAAAGCTGTGTGTGTTACTGTCTCGTGGAATCCCGCACGATGAGCTTGTAGCCCATCTTCAGCTCCCTGCTGATCCTCTCTCCGGTCTCGAGCACCTCAAGAAGCATCCGGGCAGCTTCCATGCCGGCAGTTTTATAGTAGAAATGAACAGTTGTCAGCGGCGGCGTCAAAAGGCGGGAGACCGGCGTATCTCCGATGCCGCAGACCTGTACCTGCCCCGGAACGGAGATTCCCTGCTCGTGGAGGAATCGCAGGGCGCCTGCCGCTATGGTATCGGTTGCACAGAAAATAGAATCCACATCCGGGTGCTCGTCCAGCATTCTCTTAGCATTCTGATATCCCGACTCGTCTGTGAAATCCCCCTCATATCGGAACGATTCCACGCTCTTTTTCCCCTCCAGAGCGGCGCAGAAGCCGCGCTTTCTGTTCTGCCCCGCCGCCACATCGCGCGTCGTGACGCCGATATATCCGATGCGGCTGCCTCTTTGCAGCATGTGTGCAGTGATCTCCTTTGCCGCCTGATAGTCGTTGTAGTAGACGCAGGAGTATCCTGAAAGCTCCTGCCCGAGTATAATTACAGGCACTTCACATTCCTTTAAAAGCTGCAGGTGCTTTCTGGTGAATATGGTGCTGATAAAGATAATGCCGTCCACACGGTTTGTGCGGAATATATTCAGATATTTGAGCTCCTCGGAGATCTTGTTGTTCGTGCTCGCGAGCAGCAGCTCATAGTCCTTCTCCCGCAGAACGTCCCCGATACCGGCCACCATGCGGCTGACGGTGTCAGAATTGATCTTCGGCAGTATCACACCCACGAGCCGTGTGCGGCGCGTGCGGAGCATCTGCGCCTGAGAGGAGGGCTGATATCCCGTCTGCTCAATCACGGCACGGATCTTCTTTCTCTTTTCCTCACTGACGTAGCCGTCGTTTAAATACCGCGATACCGTGGCGCGGGAAACGCCGGAGAGCTTTGCGATTTCGTTGATTGTCATATGAAATCCTTCTCTTTTCAAAAAATAATAATGGCACGGCAAGCCTTTAGGCAGGCTGCCGCACCACTATTCTAACAGATTCTCATAAACTTTTCACTATTTTTTGTAAAACTCGCTCACTGCATCGAAGAATGCCTGGATATTGTCAAGCGGCGTCATCGGCGGGATGTCGCATCCGCTGGCAATGACGAAGTTCTTATATTTGCTGCAGCGCTTGAGCAGCTCTGTAGTCTGCGTTTTGATTTCCTGCGGCGTGCCGTTTCGGAAAGTCTCTGCAGGCGCAATATTTCCGATCACGATGCGGTCGCTGTCAATAACCTTCAGAGTATCCTCGATATCCACTGCGTTTCCGAAGCTGTAAGCTCCCGCCTTGATGGTGTTGATATTGTCAAGCAGCGGCACAACATTTCCGCAATTGTGATACAGAACCATAAAATTATCATCCTCGACAGCCTCGCAGATTCTCTTCACATACGGTGTTGAGAACTCACGGATCAGTCCCGGAGAGAGCAGACCTGCAGCCGGCTCTGCGATTGCGATACCATTTGCTCCTGCCTCCTTGAACGCCTTTGCATAAGCGATCAAAAACTGCGTTGCCTTCTCCAGCACAGTCTCTACCAGCTCCGGATCCTCATAGCAAAGAATCATGATCTCTGTCATATCAAGCAGTCTTCCAGCGAGAGAATACGGTCCGATGATTCCTGCCAGAATCGGACGGTCTGTCACCATTTCGCTGATCTCCCGTATTCCCTTTACACACTCTCCGGTGCGTCCCGCGCCCACTTCCGGAACTTTGAGCGCCTCTGCCTCATCCTCATCATGAATCAGCGCTGCTGTCACGGTCGGAACCTCGTCCTCGCTGTAATGAATCGGACTTCCAAACGCTTCAGCCTCCACAGAGAGATCCATCAGGCTGAATACCGCCCCTGTGTCAAAACGCTTTGCAACAGCCTCCATGCAGAGTGCCTGCAGGTGTCCGTCGCGCACCATCTCATCTACCGTATGCCCGATGATCTGCGTGCCAGGGAAGGAGAGAATCGGCATTGCCTTCTTCTCAGACGCCTCAATATAGTCCTTTGCCCACTGCTTCATATTCCATTTCATAGAAAACATCCTCCTTTGACTTTTCTTACGGTCTGTCTTGTTTTTTTCTGTCTCTTATTATGAGGAGTTTTCTCTTCAGTTTCTGGTAATTTATTTTGATCCCTTGGATTTTTATTGGACAATGTAAAATTTTTTCAGGCGATATTCCGTTCTATGACAGCCGTCTTGCCGCTTTCAGGTTCTTTGGACGCTTCGGATTCCTCCGACGTCCCGGCGCTGCTTTGGTCTTCCTCCTGCTCCTTCAGCACTTTGCGCTCCTGTTCCAGCTTTTCGCGCTCTTCGTCCAATGCCCGCCGCTCGCTTTCCAGCTCCTCATACTGGGCGCGCAGAAGCCGCGTATAGTTCTCAGCTTCCTCCACAGCGCTGATGATCCGCGCGGAGGACTGATTCAGAAGCGATGCCTTCTCCTCCAGAGTCCGGTTCATCTGCTCTGCCCTGAGTTCCCTGCGCACGCTCACCGCGATTGCGAAAATGGACAGAATCATGGATACGAGCATAGCGCCGAACGTGATCTGCTGCACGAACGTCGCGTCGCCGGACGTCCGGTTGATCAGAAAGATCAGAAGTACCAGAACAATCAGTATCACGGAATAACGGATGCGCATCCGGGACTTCACACTCTTGAGCTTCATCACATAGGAGTTTTCGTCTGTAATTTTCTCAGTGCTGTTGTCGTATTGAAGCCATTTTGTCGTTATTCTTATCATAGCCATCCCCCATTTACTCGTTTTTCCCAGTATAACATAATTTTCGGGGAAGCTCAATGTCAAAGCTGTTTTCTCTTCATCACCGATGTGCTGATTCCCATGGAGACTGCGAGCAAAAGCAGGGCAATCACAATCGCCGCCGCAAGCACTGCGCCAAGGCTTGGCACAGGCATGCCGTCCAGCAGCGCGGCTATATCCATATGCAGCATATCCGCGATTTTGATCCCTGCCGAGCCGATCAGTATAATACATGCCAGTGCGATCAGGAGCGCCACTCTGCCCTTCTCTCCTCCAAACTTTAACTGTACCGGCAGCAGGACGGCGAGCAGAATCAGCATAACGGGCAGGTCAACCCCGGCGGCAAAGCACAGTTCCGTGAGTGCTCCTGTGCCGCGGGCAATACCGGCGATAAGCACAATCGCAGAGGACAGCAGCCAGGCAGCGCCTCCCAGCAGGATGCCGAAGCAATATTTCTCTGCAACGTAACCGTTTCTCGTGATCGGCAGAGAGAATAAAAATACGTTACCATTGTCAAATTCGTCGTAGCTGATGGTGCTGACCGTAAACATGGAAATTACAAATGTCGGAAATCCAATAGCGTAGGTGCCGTCCTCGGTGAACAGCGCCAGACCGACGCCCACGGCGAACATCAGAATAAGAAAGCTTCTCTGCACTTTCATCAGCCGAAAATCTTTTATTAATAATCCTTTCATACCTCTTTCCCCCTGACCATCATTGTGACTGTTTCGTCTATGCTTCCATTTTCGATTGCGATTCCCGGATAGTTTTCCATATAGTAGCGCTTCTGGTTTGTCAGGCAGCTGTATCCGTACGGCTCTCTTCTGACGCGCAGCAGGTACTGGCGGTCGAGCCCGGCGTACTGCTTCTCATCCACCTTCAGAAGTCCGTAGTCGCTCAGGAGCACGTCCGTATCCTCGTGCAGGACGATGTGCCCGGCATGGATCATATAAAGATCGTCGCAGAGCGATTCCAGGTCGCCGGAAATGTGGGAGCTGATCAGAATGGATCTCTCCTCATCCTTCTCCATAAATTCCCGCAGCATTTCCAGCAGCTCGTCTCTGGCGATCACGTCCAGTCCGACGGTCGGCTCGTCGAGCAGCAGCAGCTTCGCATTTGCCGATGCCGCAGCGAGAACCTTGAGTTTTGCTTTCATGCCGGTAGAAAAATCCTTGATTTTCTTCCGAAAAGGCAGCTCGAAGCGCTTTGCCTGATTTTCAAAGTACTGCCTGTCAAAATCTGGATACAGGTTGCCGAGCACGGGTATGATGTCGCTGACAGTCAGATATCCGCTGAAGCCCGAATCAGCCAGAACGACTCCTATTTTCTGCCGGTCTGAGATGGTGAGCTCTCCCTGCTCCTTCCCAAAAATACGGATGGAGCCTCCGTCTGTCCGTATGAGTCCCAGGATTGATTTAAAGACTGTGCTCTTTCCGGCTCCATTTTGTCCTACCAGACCGGTTATGCGCCCCGGCTCTATGTGCATAGTGCAGTCCAGGGTAAAATCACCGTAGCGTTTTGTAAGTCCACTAATTTCCAGCATGTTCTAATCCTCCATAATTAATTCAAACAGCTCCCGGATTTCCTCATCCGAAAGACCGCAGCTTCGGCCCTTCTGAATCGCTTTTTCCAGGTCGTTTCCCACTTCTCTTCTCTGCTCCTCCCGCATTCTCTCGGGATTTGCAGCCGCAACATACGTCCCCTTCCCGTGAACTGTGACCGTATAGCCCTCCTGTTCCAGATTATCGTACGCTTTCTTGACCGTCAGGGCACTGATCTTCTGTTCCTTCGCAAGCGCGCGGACAGAGGGGAGTATATCATTTTCCTTCAGATCTCCGGCAGTAATCTGAGCCTTGATCTGATCCATGATCTGTTCATAGATTGGTACCATCGATGAACTGTTGATTATAATCTTCATAGGCTTCCTCCTGTTTGTTAACAGTATATAACAGTCTATAACTGTTGTCAACTGTTATATTGTGTTATATACAGATTTTTTCTGTGTACACAAAAACGGCTGGATACACGTTGATTTTCCGTGTACTCCAGCCATTTTCTATTTTTGCTCCGCAGCCAGCATCATGCGGCGCTGTTTCTTTCTGCCATAATGCTTTTCCAGAAGCGCTGACAGCGTTTTCAGCCCCTCTGTCAGGACGGAATCCGACATTGCAAAGCTTTCTTCGCCGCCTTGCTCCACCCGTTCAGCAAATCTCCTTTAACGGGCAGATCTCGATCCCCTCTGCCTGCAGCGCTCCTCTGATTTTCTCCACGAAGAGCAGCGCCTTCTCTCCGTCGCCGTGAACGCATACGGAATCTGCCTGAATATCGATGTCTTTGCCTGTTACCGCTTTGACTTTGCCTTCTTTTATCATTCGGATTACGCGCGCAATCGCCTCGTTCTCATCTCGGATAAAGGCGCCTTCCTTGCTGCGGTTCACGAGGCTGCCGTCCTCCTCGTAGCCGCGGTCGGCAAAGACCTCGAGAGCTACCTTTAAGCCGCAGTCCTTCGCTGCACGGATCGTCTCGCTGCCGGATAATCCCATGACGATGAGGCTGCTGTCAACCTCTGCGATCGCCTCACAGATGGCTTTCGACAGCTCATAGTCCTTTGCCGCCATATTGTACATTGCTCCGTGCGGCTTTACGTGCTGCAGCGTAACGCCCTGCGCGCGGCACATGCCGTAAAGAGCGCTTAACTGATACTGCGTATACGCCTTCGCCTCCTCGCAGGAGAGCGTCATATTCCTTCTTCCAAATCCCATGAGATCCGGGAAACCCGGGTGTGCGCCGATCTCACCGCCCGCGGCCTTCATATTACGGATCGTGCGCATCATCACAACCGGGTCGGAAGCGTGGTAGCCGCACGCCACATTTGCGGAGGAGATAAGAGGAATAATTCTATCATCCATTCCCAGCGTATAGCGTCCGAAGCTCTCTCCCAGATCACTGTTTAAATCTACTCTGTACATAATTCCACCTGCTTTCTCAATCAGTCTAATTTCATCATGCGCTCAATAAATCCCGTATCCGCCCTTCCCTCGCAGAACTCCGGATGACGCATAATCTGGTACTGGAAATCAAGGTTCGTCTCCACCCCGAGCACCACCATCTCATCAAGTGCGGAGCGCATCTTCATAATCGCCGCCTCGCGGTCGGGAGCGTGGACGATGACCTTTGCGATCATTGAGTCATACTCGGACGGAATCCGGTAGCCCGCATACAGCGCAGTGTCCACTCGCACGCCGTTTCCGGCCGGAAGGTGCAGATGTGTCACAAGTCCCGGGCTTGGCATGAAATTCTTCTCCGGAATCTCCGCATTGATGCGGCACTCAATCGCATGTCCTTTCAGCACAATATCCTCCTGCTTAAAGCTTAACGGTTCTCCCATCGCGATGCGGATCTGCTCGATGATGAGATCCGTACCCGTAACCATCTCGGTCACGCCGTGCTCCACCTGAATACGCGTGTTCATCTCCATAAAATAATACGTCCCGTCCTGCCCCAGAATAAACTCTACAGTACCCGCGTTTGTGTATCCCACGGTCTTTGCCGCAAGTACCGCGTCCCTGTTCATCTTCCGGCGCGTCTCCTCGGAAATTGCCGGAGACGGGGACTCCTCGATGAGCTTCTGGTGATTTCTCTGCACCGAACAGTCGCGCTCGCCGAGTGCAGCGACATTTCCATAATTATCGGCAATCACCTGAATCTCCACATGGCGCGGGTTTTCCACAAAGCGTTCTATATACATTGTGTCATCTCCGAACGCATTTGCGGACTCTCTCTGCGCCATATTGAACTGAAACTCAAATTCTTCAGGGCTTTTTGCCACGCGCATACCCTTTCCGCCGCCGCCGGAAGAAGCCTTGATCATCACCGGATAGCCGATCTCCCCCGCAAGCTTCTCACCAGTCTGCGCGTCATACACCGGCTCCTTTGTACCCGGTACCACAGGCACTCCGGCTTCCATCATAGTCTTTCTGGCGTGAGATTTATTTCCCATACTGTCAATGACATCCGCACCGGGACCGATGAACGTAAGCCCGTGCTTCTCGCACAGGCGCACAAAATCCGCGTTCTCGGAGAGGAATCCAAAGCCGGGATGAATCGCGTCCGCACCCATATTCAGCGCTGCGGTCACGATGCGCTCCATGTTCAGGTAGCTGTTCTTCGCCGGTCCCTCTCCGATGCAGATGCGCTGATCGGCAAGCTGCACATGAAGGCTGTCCTTGTCCTCCTTCGAGTAGATTGCTACGCTGCGGATGCCCATATTCCGGCATGCCCGGATGATCCGCACTGCGATCTCCCCGCGGTTCGCAATTAATACTTTCTGAAACATCAGCGCTCCTCCTTAGTCGTTCAGCTTTTTCACACGGAACAGCGGCTGTCCGTACTCCACCTTCTGCTCGTTACTCACGAGGACAGCCTCAATTTCACACTCAAATTCACTCTCGATTTCATTCATCAGCTTCATCGCCTCAAGGATGCAGACTGTCTGTCCCGCCTTCACGACATCGCCGACCTTCACGAAATCGTCCGCCTCCGGTGAAGGCGCCGCATAGAAGGTTCCCACGATCGGGGATGTGATATAGCTCTCCGTCTCAGGCTCCTCCTGCACTGCTGCCGGAGCCGCCGGCAGTACGGAAACTTCAGTCGGCTGTCCCGGGTGTCCCTTGCGGCTCATGGAGATCTCCAGATCGCCCTCTTTTACGGAAAACTCCAGCATTGAGGAATTCTCAATAATCTTTACCAGTTTTTCAATCTTTTCCAAATCCATACGTATTACCTCTTTCTATTTTTGAAACAATGCTGTCAGTCTCTTGGCTACCAGGCGGCACTCCAGAACCTCCCTGCACGGGCGGTGGATCTGGCGGCGAAGCGCATCGAGATTCTTCATCTCCTCCATGAGCAGGCGCTGTGCCTCCTCTACCGTTACTGCCTGGAAGCGGATTTTATGGTCCGTCTTTCTCTGCACGAGCTTCGGGATATCCACGGAAATCACGGTCGCGATCTTCGCGTATCCCCCTGTCGTCTGGCGGTCTGCCAGCAGAATGATCGGCTTGCCGTGGCTCGGCACCTGCACGGAGCCGAACGCTATGCCGTCGGAAATGATATCCGCCGTCTCCTTATATGCGATAAACGATCCCTCAAGCCGGCAGCCCATACGGTCAAAGTCGCTCGTCACCGTGTACTCACTGTTTAAAAACGTCTCTTTTCCCTGTTTTGTGAACGCCTCGTCCTGCGGTCCCATAACCACGCGCAGCGTTACCTCCTCCTGGTCGAATTCGTCCAGATCCAGTGTCCTGGAGAGGAAGTACGGCAGGTATCTGCGCTTCATGCGGAATCCCAGATAGTCTCCATCCATAAGGCGCCTGCCTTTGAATCCTCCGATTGCGCACTTCATATTCGTGGATCGGCTTCCCATGACGACCGGGATGTCAAGATAACTGGAAAATGCGATGTAGCCGCGGCTTCCCGTCCGGCATCCCTTAAATTCCAGCACATCTCCCCTGTGCATATAGATTGCGGTGTACATGGACACCGGCTGCTTATTGACAGTCGGCTGAAAATCTCCGCCCGTAATTGCAATGATCGTCTCGGAGGTGAACTGCAGCGTCGGTCCCATCAGCGTAAATTCGAGTACAGCCTCATTTTCGGGATTGTCCAGCAGCAGGTTTGCGATCTTAAATGACCGCACATCCATGACGCCCGACACGCTGAATCCCTGGCTCTGATAACCTGTCCTTCCCAGATCCTGCACGGTTGTGAGCATTCCGCCTTTTAAAATACGAACTCCCATACCTTACACCTCTTTCCTGTGAATCACACACTGATATGTGCCAGCCTCTACCTGAGCACGGATTTCACGGTATTCCTCCCCCGTAATCGGGACAAAACGGATATAATCGCCAGCCTCGTAGAGGATGGGGATCTCGCGCTGCGGATCATAGGGATTTATCGGCGTCAGTCCCAGAAGCTGCCATCCTCCCGGAGAATCGAGCGGATAAATTCCTGTCTGAGAGCCGCCGATTCCCACGCTGCCCGCACGGATACGGATTCTCGGATTGGCAAGGCGCGGCGTATGAATGCGCTCATCAAGGCCTCCCAGATAGGCAAATCCCGGCAGGAATCCGAGCATATAGATCAGGTAGTCGCGCGAGGAATGGATCTGAATGACCTCCTCCGGCGTCAGCCCTGCATTTGCCGCAATGTTTTCGAGATCAGGGCCGTACTCGCCGCCATAGCAGACCGGGATCTCAAAAATCCTGCGCGCGCTCTTCTCGGATCTGACATCGAGCTTCAGGAGCTTTTCCATGCGCTCTTTGATCTGGCTGTAGGTGATAACGCGCGGATCGTAGTTAACCAGAAGGGATGCAAACGCCGGAATCACTTCCACAACTCCCTCAATGTGCTGCTCCTTCATCAGATGAACCACTGCCGTAATGCGCCCGTTGATCTCAGGGGAAATCTCCTTTCCGAATTCGATCAGGATGGAGGAATCCCCGGCAGTCAAAATCTTTATATTTTCCATTTGTTCTCTCCTGTTCGTTTCTATTTTAAAAGAGGGGTGCATACGAAGGCACCCCTGATTAGGTTCTAAAATAATTGTCCCAGACTTCCGAGAGAAGTGATGCCGAGGTAAATCGCCAGCAGCGCCACAATAATTCCCAGCACAAACAGTACCTTCGGATGTCTGTAGTCTTCTCCCATGATGGACTTTTTCTGGGAAGCCACAAGGCATACGCCCAGAGTGATCGGAAGAATCAGTCCGTTGAGCGCTCCTGCCAGAACCAGAAGCTGCGCCGGCTGTCCTACTGCCGCCATGACTATTGTAGATATTGCGATAAAGCCAACGGTAAACCATTTCTCGTTCTTCTCAATAGACTTGTGGAATGTCTTTAAAAAGGACACCGATGTATACGCGCAGCCCACGATGGAGGTCACGGCAGCGCACAGAAGCACCAGACCAAAGAAGCGGTAGCCGATCTCCCCCGCGCCGATGCGGAACGCGTCAGCCGCCGGATTGGAAGTATCAAGCGCCTTGCCCGCGGCTGTCACCACAACGCCCAGTACCGCAAGGAACAGGAAGATTCTCACAATCGTAGCGATCACGATTCCCATAACGGAACTCTTGGTGATCTCTCCCAGGTTCTCCTGTTTCGTGATATTGGCATCGATCAGACGGTGCGCGCCCGCAAACGTAATATAACCGCCGACGGTTCCGCCGAGCAGCGTCAGGATTGCCGCCATGATGTCTTTCGGACTTCCTTCCGGCAGGAAGGTTCCCTTTACTGCCATTCCGAGCGGCGGCTGCACAATCAGGATTACCACAAAAATGACAATAATCATCAGTGCTCCGAGAATCTTCGTCAGCGTATCCATTGCCTTCATGGCATTCTTTAACAGAAATACCACGATCGCGATACCGCCGGCAAGAAAATAGCCTGCCATCTCCGGAATCCCGAGCAGGGTGTTAAATCCCAGGGCGCCTCCTCCGACATTTCCGATATTAAATACCAGTCCGCCGGCAACTACCAGGAACGCAACCACATAGCCAAGTCCCGGAAGCAGACGGTTCGCCACGTCCTGGCCGCGCATACCGGATACGCACAGGACGCGCCATACATTCAGCTGCACAATGACCGCAAGTATGATAGATACCAGGATGACGAAGCCGAAGCTTCCCTGGAAATCGCTGGTAAACTTTGCTGTCTGGGTGAGAAATCCCGGTCCGATCGCGGAAGTCGCCATGACAAATGCCGCTCCCAGGAGTACTCCACCATTCTTTTTCTTCTTTTCTCCCATAACTCTTTCCTTTCTATCATAATTAGAATTATTTCCATTATACAGAAAATCTGGATATTCAGCAATATTTTTTTTGCGTCAGTGGAAAATCCCTCCGGCGGAATCTGAATATATCATTTCATTGGATTGCCGGAAAAATGCGGCACAGCCCGAAAGCCATGCCGCAGCATTCCTTAGTATCTCTTGATTTTCTTCGACGGTGTCTTCTCAAATTCTGTCTCCCGCACTGTGAGGCGTGTGATTTTCTTATAGGGAGGCGCCTGCAGATTCCATGCGTCGATGTTGTTCTGCAGTTCTTTTCGGATATCGGATATGCCCTTTGCCCCGGCATATTCCAGATCCGGATAGATCTCTGCCTCGATCGCTCCCTCCTTTTCACGCACCAGGACTTCCTTCACAAGGCGCTGTGCGCTCAGATGATTCTCGAGTTCCTCCGGCGAGACATTTTCTCCGTTTTTAAGGATGATGAGATTTTTCATTCTTCCTGTCAGATAGACGTAGCCGTCCTCATCCACATAGCCAAGGTCACCGGTCTTCAGCCAGCCGTCCTCCAGAGCTTCTTCTGTCTCGCGGGGCATTTTATAATATCCCTGCATGACGCTGCTGCCCCTGACCCAGAGCTCACCGTCCACGGTCTTTGCCTCACAGTTCGGCATGAGCTGTCCTACGGATTCTTTCCGGATCGCCCACGCCAGGTTTGTGCTGATCACCGGGGAACACTCGGTCATGCCGTAGCCCTGCTGGATCGTAACTCCATATGCTTGAAATAAATCAATCCATTCGGGATTCAAGTAGGCTCCTCCGCTGAAAATCGTGTGCAGGTTTTCTCCGAATACTTCTCTTCTCACCGCTTCGGCAGGCAGATTCCCCGCATCCTTCAGCTTCCTTCCCATCGTCTCGATCATCATGGGAACCATCAGCATCATATCCGGCTGGAACAGCTTGATATTCTTTGCCACTCTCAGCAGGGAATCGTTGATGCAGATAATGGTTCCCAGTGAAAGCGCCTTTAAAATATCCATCCCCAGACAGTATGCATGATGAATCGGGAGTACGCTCAGCGTTACGGCACGGGAGGGAAGCTTCATATCCAGGCAGGTGGCGTTTTCCGCCAGATTGCGCTGGGTGAGCATAACGCCCTTGCTCTTTCCGGTGGTTCCTGAGGTGAACATTATCGTGCAGAGAGCATCCGGATCAGCCTCTGCAGAATATCTCACCGCCGATTCCATGAATTCCGGAAGGGAACCGGGTCCCGGCTGCATAGGCAGTATATGGCGCAGCTTCGGACACTTTTTCCTCGCCAGCTCCGCCGCGTCCTTTCTCAGTTCATCGTACAGAAAGACTTCCGCATCCGAGCGGTCGATCAGCTCACACATCTCATCGGCCGGAAGCGATATATCCAGGGGCACCGCAACGTTTCCCCCGTCCACGATACCGAAGAAAGAAGCAATCCACAGATAGGAGGTCATTCCGGTCAGCGCCACATGCATTCCCTGCTCCCCAAGCTCTTTTAATACCCCTGAGATCCGTTCGCTGTCCTCCAGAAGCTGCTCATAGGATTTCGACGCAATTTCCTGTTTTCCGGTCTTGTACCGGACAGCATCTCCTTCTTTGTACGTCTCTGCCGAGTTATTTAATATTTCTTTTATCGTATGACAGATTCTCATCTTCTCTCCTCCCGGCTATTTTCCCTGAAGCTGCTCCAGATAGTCAGCCGCCTCCTGAACCGTGCGGAGCTTCGTTACTTCCTGCATATCCGCCTCCACATCGAACTCCTCCTCCAGCTCACCGAGCATACTCATAAAGTCATAGGAGGTAAACCCCAGATCCTCCATAAACCGGGAGTCCGGATGGATATCTTCCGGCTCCACTTCCACATAATTACAGATGATTTCTTTTAATTTTTCCAGCATTTTCTTACCCTCTCTCTCCTGTTTATACCAGCCGGATGATCTCTCCGATCGTCAGATCCGGATTCTCCACACCCTTGAACATAATGCGGCACAGATAATAGTACAGATATTCCAGCTTTTCTCTCGGAACCGCTTTCAGCTGATGCTCAAAGTTAAAGTCCAGCCCGTTGTCATCCGGACGGTGCATCACGGTCAGATACAGCGCGTGAGCCGCCGCTCCGTTCGGATACCATTTGGTCTTATAGCGGATGCCTCCGAGCTTGTCGAGTCCCTTTTCCTGCAGCGTCATGGGCTGATATGTCAGGCTCATAGGCTCGTACGTCTGACCGGACTGCACCGGGAATACCTGGCTGCGGTATGCGTAGTACGCCACCGGATCATAATTTGCGTAACGGAACATCTCATTTTGTGCATCGCGGATTTTAAATACGCCGTCGATAAACTTCACATCCTCCCCCATAATGGTGCGGAAGGGGAAACAGTGAATTCTGGTGCCGCCGCTTTTTTTCTCCTTTACAGTCGCTCTTCTGGCCACAGTTGTCACAAGGGAAACGTCATCATTTCCATTTTCCTTCTGGAAATAAGTGCGAAGCCCCATCATCAGCAGGCACACGAGTGAGACATGGTATTTCTCACAGAAATCCATCAGACGCTTCGTGGGCTCTGCCTCCAGATGATATACGTCCACTGTGGACTCCACACTGTCGGATACGTTTGTCGCCGCGCGGAGATTCGGATTATTAAGCGCCTTTTGCTCCGCTTCCAGCCGTCCTCTGCCGCTGATATCATTAAAAATCGGCTCAGAGCTCTCAATCAGCCGGTGGAAATACTCCTCGTCGCGGGTCTTCGCCTTGCAGCCCGCCTCATACGCCAGATCTTTCTGAAGCTGCTCTATGTAGGAACTCATATCTTTCGGATACGGAACGCCCTCATATTTTGCATTGCAGTAGAGTTCGATGATATCCTTTAAGAATACAATCAGAGACTGCGCATCCATCGTCATGTGGTCCACCAGCAGATACAGTCCGTTAAATCCGTCCGGCATCCGGATCATCACGATACGGTTCATCGGGCTGTCCTGGCGCTTGAACGGCACTGCGGTCCATGCGGTGAGCTCCGCCTCAGCCTCCTCCATTGTACGGCCTGTAAAGTCGCAAAATTCGATGTCCCGCTCCTCCTTATCCGCCACATACTGATAGCAGGTTCCCTGCTTATCCTCAGCAAAGCGCAGCCGCATGGATTCGCAGCGCTCGTATGCTTTATAGATCGACTGTTTTAATACCTCCCAGTCAATATCCGTCTCTATCGTAAGGCTGGTGCCGATATTGAGCACCTGCTTCTTCGGGCAGTATTTCTGATAGTAGAAATGCAGCTTCTGGGCTGCGGTCAGAGGATATACGGGATGGCCTTTTCTCTTTCTCATCATGGCTATTTCTTTCCTTTCAGCAAATCTTCGGTAAATGTATCCAGCGCGCGCTCATAGCGCGCAGTATCCTTGTAATAAGACTCCGCATGTCCCGCCCCCTCCACAGAGAGACAGGTGTGTTCGGAAGCGCAGTTCTCGCATAGGATTCTGCACATGCGGTAGGGCACGAAGGTATCTTCCGTTCCGTGTATAAACAGGATCGGAACCCTGGCTTTGCGCACCTCGCGGGCGGCATTGCACTCGTCCAGACCGTATCCCGCTCTCCTGCGGTTCATCGCATCCGCGATCTGCAGCAGCGGAAACGCCGGCATATGGTACATATCATGCAGTACATGGGCAAACACCTCGCGGGCAGAGGTAAACGCACAGTCGGAGATAATGCCGCGCACCTGAGGCGGAAGATTCAATCCCGCGGTCATCAGCACAGTGGCGCCTCCCATGGATATACCATGCAGGAAAATCTCACAGCCTTTTCCCATTTTTCTCACCGTATATTCGATCCATTTCTGTGCGTCCAAGCGGTCCAGACAGCCGAAACCGACATATTTACCTTCGCTCTCCCCGTGGGCACGCTCATCCACCAGAAGCATCCGCCAGCCGCGCTTCAGATAGTAGGCGGACAGACCCGCATAGTCCTTTGTCCCTGCTCCGGTATAGCCGTGGAAACAGATTACAATCTTCGTTCCATTATCCCCAGGGAAGTACGTTCCGTGAAGCCGCAGACCATCCCGCGAAGTAATCCACACATCCTCATGCTTCTGCTGCATCATCCATTCTTTTCTCTCACGGATCATGGGGAAATACTGTTCCCACTGTGTACCCGCCATCTTCTGCGTGCGTTCGGTGCTGGCGTTTTTCCGGATCATCGTGCGCCGGAAAAAGTATTCCGCAAGCCCCATCTCCGCTGCCGCAGCAGACGCAGTGAGGGTAACTATCCATTTAAAACCTTTCATTTTCTCACCGTCATTTCTTCAGCAGGCTTTTCAGCTGCAGCGCCTTGTCAATATTTCCCTCCACCTTCAGCTTCTGCAAAGTGACTGCCAGAATCGGATCCAGCTTCCCGGAAGCAAGCTTTTCCAGCGTAGCAGCGCTGCAGGTAAAGAGCGCATCCCTGTCGTGATACTCATACGGCTCCACGATCACATTTCCGTCTTTTACCTCTACGTAAAAAGCTCCTTCACCTTCTCCCGTGATATTGAACTGAAATGCCAGATGCTCCTTTATGCCGCTTACATCAGCCCCCACGAGCATCCCCTTAACCTTTGAAAACAATTCTGCGTATGTCATCACGAATTCCTCCCTTTCTACATTTTTCGACTGATGGTCGAACTTTTGTTTAAAGACACATTATCATGTTTTCGACTGATGGTCAAGTTAATATTTTCCTATATTTTCCATTTTGCCGCTCTTCGGGAATCTTCTCGAATTTTATCTTGTAGTTTCCGCTTTCTCTGTGCTATACTACAAGCAGTCATTTACGAGATATCCTTGACTTACCAGAAAGGCGGAATTTATATGCCAGATCAGACAAAAGCCCAGAAGATTCTGGATGCGCTTCAGACACTGCTGGAAAACCGTGATATCCGAAGCATCTCTGTCAGCGAAATTGCTCAGACTGCCGGAATCGGCAAGGGCAGCATTTATTACTATTTTCCCTCCAAGGACGCGATCCTGGAGGCTTTAATCAGACGCGATTACGAGAAGCCTCTGGCTGTTGCCAAGAGTCTCGCTCTCCGGACAGAGGTTTCTCCGTTTACCCGCATGGCAATGATCTTTCAGGCGTGCCGCACCTCCACGGCAGAGTATCTGCGCCGGGAAATTCCCGACTCGCTGGAGCCCAAGGAGCGCGCCTTTCTTCACCAGAAGTATCTCGGACACGTGATTGAGGAGTTAAAGCCCGTACTCGCTGAAATCATCCGCCAGGGTATTGAGGGCGGAGAAATCAGCTTCAGCGATCCGGCCGCACTTTCAGAGATCGTGCTCATTGTGCTTACAGTAAAGCTCGACAATACGCTTGTTCCCTCCTCCCCGGAGGAGATCGGAAATACCATCCGCGGGCTGATCGCTCTGCTGGAGAAAGGTACGGGGAATCCATCCGGATCGCTTAATTTTCTCATGTCCATCTGAAATTGCAAAAAAGCTGCCAATCCGGCAGCTTTTTTGCATGACAGCTCTATATTTTCTATTTTCTTCTTTTTTGCTTCTTTCCCATCGCCTTTCCCGGAATCCAGAGCAGAATTCCGGTGAGCAGAAGCACGACCGCGTATACTGCCATTGCTCTCACATCTGGCCGCAGGGACTGCCCCAGATATCTCATCGAAAGCTCCTCCGTCAAAACCGGTACTGCGGCTGCCAGTGCCGCCCAGAGAATTCCCGCAAGAATATGCGCCGTTCCGATCGTCAAAAGGCTGTTTGATCTTCTGCTTCGTATAAAGACGATTCCCGTCAGAAAAAATACTCCTGCCAGGAGCACAAATCCCTTCGTCTGATCCGAACGGAAAAGTCCGTATGTCCAGACCGCTGAGCGTTCTCTGTCATCCAGTCCTGCGGTCATCCGGTCGCAGGCACTATTCAGCGCCTCCTCCACATTTGGAATCTGCCCTGATACCGCTGACTGTACCAGATCTGCTCCCATTCCCGGAAGAACCGCCTCCAGTTCTTTGCCAGCCTGCTCTGTCACTTCACCGAAGAATACCTGCAGATGCTCCTGCACCTGCTTTTCATCCAATACCTGTGCGATGGATTCCTTATCCTTTAAAACGGCCTCCCCGGCTGCATCCATATACAATCGGGTCAGACTTTTCAGACTCTCGTTATCGGAGATTGCTGCGGCAATCTGTGATTTCATCCCTTCGCTCACTGGCAGCGCGCCGCCCAGCGCTTCGTCTATCGCCTGTGTTATGACCTCCTCGCTGAATACGAAATCTGCCGCAGTCCTGCTCCCGAAGGAGGAAACTCCCACGGAAATCCCAAAGAGCAGCAGACACAGAAAATAGCAAAAGGTACAGCAAGATCTTATAAGTTTCACACCTTGACTCCTCCTTGTAATTGTACAGTTTCCTTTTTGCTCATCTTTTTCCGCTCAATTCCGAAATAGACCGGAAGCAGCCATGCAAGCGCCGTCATCCACGCAAACGGCGTCGCAAAACAGATCGCCTTATACCCCAGATAAGAGGACACTACAGACGCGCACGCAACACGGGCGATCAGCTCAATGATACAGGCTCCGAACGGCGCCCAGGTATTTCCTATACTTTGGATCGCTGTTCGGTAGACCATCAAAGCGCCCAGGAAAAGATAGAACGGTACGATCACCCACAGATACTGATCAGAATAGCGGATAATCTCTGCCGTGGGGTTATTGACAAACATCGGCACTACAAAAGATTTCCCCAGAAGCAGCGCTGCTCCCATTACAATATTTAAACCGGAGAGCATTAAAAAGCAGCTTGTCACACCCGTGCGGATACGCTTCCACTTCTGTGCGCCAAAGTTCTGCGCCACATAGTTGGCTATCGCGATTCCCACCGCATTATCCACAAGCACCGCAAGCTGGTCAACCTTGGACGCCGCCGTATACCCGGCAATCGCATCGGTTCCGATGTGGTTTACCGCCGCCTGCATTGCAAGCTGTCCGATGCACATGACAGACATCTGGAATCCCATAGGAAAGCCGATTTTGATGTGCCGTATCACCGCGTCCTTCTGAAAGCAGAAGACTTTGCGCGTAATCTGAAGCACCTCAAATTTTCTGCCCGCATACCAGATACACAGGACTGCCGAGATTAACTGTGCCAGCACGGTCGCCCATGCAGCTCCCGCAACATCCATCCGGAAAGGCACGATAAATAAAATATCCAGCACCACATTTAACAGTGAGGACATGATCAGAAAATACAGCGGAGTACGGCTGTCTCCCAGCGCGCGCAGCAGGTTGGAAATCAGATTATAAAATACCGTTGCCCCGCTTCCAAGGAAGATGATAAACAGATAATCATATGTTCTCTGATAAATATCCTGCGGCGTGTTCATCCACTTTAAAATCGGGTGTACCAGAGCGCACAGCACACCTGTCAGAATCAGCGTACAAAAAATAGAGAGTACCGTCGACGCCGCGGCAGACTCCCTCATTTTCTGTTCGGATTTTTCCCCGAACGCCTGTCCCAGAAGGATTCCGAAGCCGCCCGTAAAGCCCTGGATAAAACAGAGTTCAAAGTATACGATGGTCGCTGTCGCCCCCACTGCCGCCAGCGCCCCGGCGCCCAGCGTCTTGCCCACAATGATCGTATCTGCCAGCGTATAAAAGAGCTGGAACAGATTTCCGCCGATCACAGGAAGCGAAAACTGCGCGATAACCTTCCAGGGCGCTCCTGTTGTTAAATTTTTAGTCATAATAAGCCTCCTCAATTAGTTCAAATCTCAATCATTATAGCCACATACCCCCATTCTGGCAATCCTTTTTTACTTTTTTACCATGTTACCCCGTCAAATTTATCTGTTATAGTTCGGAAACCTGCGAAAATTTCACTCTTGCGCCCCTCTCTCATCTAAGCTATACTTAAAATTATCAGAAAGTTTTCTAAGTTTATCATTTTCTACAGGAGGTATCCTATGATTATTAAAAATGGTTTTGTTATTGATCCCGCTTCCCGGACAGAACAGAGGGCGGATATCCAGATTGAGGACGGAATCATCCAAAAGATTGCGGATCAGATCGAGCCCGCCGGGGGGGAGGAAGTCATCGAGGCAGACGGGCTCACTGTCGCACCGGGACTGATTGATACGCATATTCATTTCCGCGATCCGGGATTTACTTATAAAGAGGATCTGCACACAGGAGCGATGGCTGCGGCACGCGGAGGTGTGACCACAGTAATCTGTATGGCCAACACAAAGCCCACAGTGGACAGCGTGGCTGTGCTTGAAGATATTTTAGAGCGTGCCAAAAGTGAGGATATCCGCATCCTTCAGGCTGCAGCAGTATCCTGCGGCTTAAAGGGCGAGGAGCTCACGGATATGAAAGCGCTCAAAGACGCCGGCGCATGCGGCTTTACTGACGATGGAATTCCTCTGCGCAATGCATCCTTCCTCTATGAGGCGATGCAGAGAGTGCGCGAGCTTGATCTTCCCATAAGTCTGCACGAGGAGGATCCCTCTTTTATAAAGAATAACGGTATCAATCACGGAGCTGTCTCCGAGCAACTCGGCATCTACGGCTCCCCGTCCATTGCAGAAGAATCCCTTGTAGCGCGGGATGGCATGCTTGCCTTATCTTCCGGAGCGCATGTGGTAATCCAGCATATCAGTTCCGGACGCTCTGTAGACCTGGTGCGCATGTATAAGTCGCTGGGCGCAAACATCCACGCTGAGGCAACACCGCACCACTTTACGCTCACAGATGAGGCTGTGACCGAGTACGGAACACTTGCCAAAATGAACCCTCCCCTGCGCTCTGAATCCGATCGCTGCTCTATCATTCAGGGACTGCAGGACGGCACCATTGATCTGATCGCAACAGATCACGCTCCCCACAGTGCGGAAGAAAAGTCGCGCCCCATCACAGAGGCACCGAGCGGTATCATCGGTCTGGAGACCTCTCTGGCTCTCGGCATTACATTTCTCGTGCGCCCCAAACATCTTGGGCTGATGGAGCTTCTTGAGAAAATGACGATCAATCCCGCAAGACTCTATCGTCTGCCCTACGGCACCATCGCGGAGGGCGCAGCAGCAGATCTGATTCTCTTCGATCCTCAGGAGCGCTGGACGGTTCAGGATTTTGCTTCGAAATCTTCCAACTCACCGTTTGTGGGATGGGAACTTTACGGAAAAGTGAAAAAGACGATCTGCCGCGGAAAGGTTGTATATTCCGACTGACAAAGTTACACCCAACCATTATATCTCTTATGGAGAACTCATAAATGATGATACAGAATGCGGGATAATAACAACAGAAACAGACCGCCTTATCATTAGAGAAATATATTTTCTCATTCCAAACAGGGGCTGGAGTGGCTTATACAAGCCACTCCAGCCCCTGACCTTCTCAGTCTCCGACTCCGAAGTCTGTTTTTTCATATAATACTTCCACTGCAGGATCATCCAGAAGCCACGAATATTTTTCCATAAACCAGTCTACAAGCTTCTGATCTCGTTTGACATCGGTGGAGTTATCGGTGAACACATTGACGGTTCCCAGTTCAAAGTGCTCCTTCAGCATACGGATATCATAATCAATCATCTCTTTTGTCTGTCCCTTGATCCCGACCATAAGACATGGGGAATCAAAGTATTGCCGCACTTCTTCAGGTGAATGAAAATCGGCATGTTTATTCAGATATCCTTCACGGAATTCTTCGTTAAAGGTCTCGACTCCAATCTTAAATGTGATCGGAATTCCCATAAAATCTCTCATCTGCTGAAGCCGGTTCCGGTACATCCAGTGCGCCTCAAAGAACAGGCGGTGAATCTTCTTTTCCCGGATAATTGTGCGGATCAGTTCAAGAGTTTCCTCCGGCAGCTCAAAACAGCTTCCGGAATTAATAACCTCCAGAACGCCGAATTCCCCTGTAACCTTTGAGAGTACCTCGGCATTTAACGCCAGCATCTCTTCCCGGTCTCTGGAGTTATCATCAATATAGTCGCAAAAACGGCATTTTCCCCATGCGCAGGGACGGCTTTTGAGCAAAACGATTTCTCTCTGATTTTTATTTGTTATACGATTATAACGCTCCACGAGTGTCTCCTCCGTTTTTATGTATTCTGAACTGTGCGGGAAGCGCACGAACCAGAACCGCTGCAAGCGCAAGACATGCGAACCGGTCCAGATAATCGGTCAGTGCCTGAACCGCACACACACTTGCCGTCAGATTCAGTCCCATTCCGTGGAGAAGCTGAACCAGTATGGTGGATCCTGAGGAAGTGATGCCTCCGAATAAAAATGCAGTCACGGAAGAACTAACTACTGTTCCCGGCAGGGATACAATAACAGCGGCAGGAAGCAGACGTACCAGGTGAAGTTTTCCGTCCTGTATAACGCGGATCTTCTGGAATACGAGTCCCGCAAGTGCTCCCGTAATGAGCTGAACCGGCAGATAATACAGCGCGTATGGATCTGTTGTGACACCGTTTAAAAGCGCACTCACTGCACCGGGAACCATACCCCACAGCGGCCCGAACAGCGCACCCGCTGTCATTGTACCGATAGAATCCAGATACAGCGGAAGCCGCAGCATCAGTGCCAGATTTGCTCCAATAATATTTACAACAGCCAGAACCGCCAGTGCGCACAGCTGAGCAGCTGTAATTTTCTTCATCGCATTACCCTCCCCATTAATCCTTCAAGCACCTGTTCCTCACACGCTCCGATCACACGTGTAAAGAAAAATTTCATAAACCTCATGGAATCCGTCTTCGTCAGTATAACGCTGTTCTTTTCTCTCTTCCAGAAGTCGTGGTCGTCCACTACTGTCTGTCCCAGACAAATTCCCTCTGTCTCCACCTCCGTATGTGCCGAAAAACCGCTGCACATTGTGCGGTCGATAAAGTACGCCACTGCCAGCGGATCGTTAATCACACAGCCGATAATTCCTTCCTGTTTCCAGTGGAAATCGAAATAAAATCTCGTAATTCTGCGGATAAATTCTCCCCTTTCCGGATTCAGGCACTGCATATACTCCAGCAGATTCGGCGTCAGCACAATCTCTCTTGTGACATCCAGGCCGACCATATGTATCTGCTTTCCGGTAAGCGTTGAGAACGCCTCATAGACTTCCTTTGCCGCATGCGGATCGCACCAGTAATTGTACTCCGCTACCGGGGAACAATTGCCGTGGCTCTTATAGCTTCCTCCCATAGATACCAGCTCGTCAAGCCCCGCAAGGCTGTCCGGATACTGCCTGATCAGACTCGCTATATTTGTCATCGGTCCCAATGCAATAATGGAAATCTTTTTTTCATCCGGTGCTTCTGCCGCGTCTCTGAGTGTCCGGGCAAGAAACTGTACCGCGCCCTCGCTGGGGCGTATTTCTGTAACTTGTGGATAATGAGATTCTCCAAGCCCGTCATCGCCATGTGTATCCATAGCGTCCACATATGTGCGAACAAGAGGGCTCTGCTCTCCGATAAAGACCGGTATGTCCATTCTGCCCATCATCTTTAAAACCTTCAGGGCATTCTCAGCACCCATGTGTGCCGGGACATTACCGCAGACAACTGTGATACCCAGGATCTCAAGTTCAGGTGACGAAAGCGCCAGCATCAGTGCTAAAGCGTCGTCAATGCCCGGATCACAGTCTATAATGACTTTCTTTGGTGCATTCATTCTCCAATCTCCTTTTCTTTTCTGGTATTTCCGCCGTACGGCGGTATGAGATACTTGGTTTTTTATACTGGGAAGTTCACGAACCAGTCCGAAGCAGTATGAAAACGGCTTCGATTATATAAATGCAGCAATGAGTATACCACACATTTTCCCAAAAAGGAACCCCTGAAAATACTTTATACTCTCAGAAACTTCCTTTATACAGCAAAAAAGCGAAGCACTTCTCTGCTTCGCTTTCCTATACCTTCAAAACCGCATACACTCAAACATCATTCTTAACCGTTTCGTAAACAAAGACCATAAGGAAGTTCAGTTTCACTTTGTTCAACCGAACAGCCTTCGCACCGGACTCCCGACTTCGCGTTCCGCTCGCGCTCGTCAAGTGCTCAGGTCAAGCCCTCGACCGATTAGTATTAGTCAGCTCCATGCATTGCTGCACTTCCACCTCTAACCTATCTACCTC
>CALWSC010000097.1 GCA_944384105.1 uncultured Lachnospiraceae bacterium
TTGCACCCTTAAGAAACGTGCGCCGCCAGGCGCACTACCGAAAGCGGCTGCACGTTCATGCTCGTGCAGCCGCTTTTTCCGCCTATACAACTATATCGTATTTACTGATCCGCGCGTGGATTTCTCCTTCTGCGCGGAAGGTGATTCCCTTTGCATCCA
The DNA here is from genome assembly GCA_944384105.1 of uncultured Lachnospiraceae bacterium. Lineage (GTDB taxonomy): Bacteria > Bacillota > Clostridia > Lachnospirales > Lachnospiraceae > Egerieimonas_A. The sequence goes on from CALWSC010000097.1 coordinate 160, forward strand.
TCGGCGTAGTTATAAGGGAACTCATTGCACTTTCGCCGTCGTTGGCAAAGATCTCCGCAGAATACTTATCCATCAGTATTCTGATTTTTACCTCTCCGTCCCGGTTCTGCACAGCCATGCATCTTCTGCATACAGCGTCTCTGCGCAGTCCCGAATATGTTCTGTCAAAACACAGAAGAGATTTTTCAAAATCATAAACGATCTTAGTACTGTACCATTCATTCTGCGCGACGCAGATTTCCAATTTTCCGCAGGAACCTTTCTTCGTCTCTATCGTAAGATCTATCATTCTGCCTTCTATGCCTTCCAGGCCGGTATGCTCTTTCGGCAGCACCGCCTCCCGCACCACATAATTTGCGCAATACTGCTGCAGCTCTCTGACCGGATTCTGATAAAGTCTTCCATTTCTCAAAGACAGCTCTCTGGGAAACGTCATCATCCCTGTCCATTTACCCTCTCCCGTGCGGATATCGGAATCCCAGGATTTCATCCACGCAATCATAATTCTGCGCCCGTCCGGAGCCTCCATTGTCTGCGGAGCGTAAAAATCCAGTCCGTAATCTGCCGCCTGTACACTATCACGGCAAAATCTCCTGCTCTCTTTGTCATATGTTCCAATCAGGAATATTGCATTATTCCCATTGTGAAATTCCAGTCCTTCAGCCTCCATATCCTGCGGTGATACCATCAGAACTCTCTTCTCTCCCAAAGGGAAAAAATCCGGACATTCCCACATCTTTCCATATCGGTTCTCACATTTATCCAGAATACAGCTAAACTCCCACTGTTTCAAATTCTCCGACTCGAAGAGGACAATCTGTCCGCTTCCATCCTCGCTGCGGCTTCCCACAACAGCGTAATAGACACCGTCCTCTTTCCAGATCTTCGGGTCCCGAAAATCTTCACAGGCATTTCCCACAGGAATCATATCACTTACGATCACAGGATTTCCCTCGTATTTTTCATAATTCGTACCGTCTCCGACCGCGATACACTGATTCTGATGAACCTGCTTCTTACCGTCTTCCAGAGTCTTCTCCGCAACGCCCGTATACATCAAAATATGCCTGCCGTCATCCTCCAGCGCGCTGCCGGAGAACACTCCAAACGAGTCATATTCCTGATCCGGAGCGAGCGCCGCCGGAAGATATTCCCATTGTACAAAGTCCGAAGACTTAGCATGCCCCCAGTGCATGGAATTCCAGTGCGGAGCATACGGGTAATACTGATAAAACAGGTGGTATTCTCCCCTGTATTCGGAGAATCCATTCGGATCATTCATCCATCCTGTCAAAACAGATAAATGAAAGCCCGGTCTCTCCTCCGCTGGTATTTCCATAGCTGCTTCTTTCTCATATCTGCGCGCTTTTTCCAACGCCTCGCTTCTCATACTCAATTTCCTCCTGCTGTGTCTTCCTGCAGAGATTGCTGATAATCGTCAAAATATCTCTGCTTAATATCAAGGTAATCAGACAAACCATATTCCTCCAGCTTTGTCAGATACTCCTCCCACTCTTCTTCAACGCCTCCGTTTAAGATCCAGTCCGCCTTCTTCTGCTGCACGTATTTCTTAATGTCCGTATCATACTGAGACACCTTATTCGTATCTTCTATGCTCATAAACACATTGGGATACACATATTTGCTGTTCATATCTTTCAGATACGTCTCATGCATGTTGTCAAGCCTCCATTTCGCATCATCAGGCATTGTCACGTAGACATCATAATACTCGTTCAGAACTGCGAGCGGCCCGTTGACAGACTGCGCTTCCCTGACTTCTACCGGCGATTCATCTCCCAGAGGCAGATGTTTCAGCATCTCTCCGCCCTCTGCATTTGTACTGAGTTCAAAAATATTCGGAGCATCCTTTTCATCGTACGTTCCCCAGTTGTTCTGCGGGGACTGCAGCGGAGCATACATCTGATCAATCCACGCTGCAGCAAGCGCTGTATCTCTGCAGCTTGTGGTCAGAACGCAGCGCCCGCGGTCATATCCGCTCGTTTCACTTGCGTTCTGGCGCGTGATATTGACCAGCCCGTCCGGACCGGCAAGCGCCGGCACCATAACATAATCGTCATAGTTATCAATATTTGCCGGATCCCATGTAAAGAACAATCCGTATCTGTGATTCTTTCCCTTTGCCACATACGTCGACCAGACCTGGGTAAAGGCTTCCGGATCCACGAGGTCTTCTTCCACCAGTTTGTGGAGCCATTCGATTCCTTCTTTATATCCTTCCTGCACAGGCGTATAGATGACCTCTCCCTCATCCGTAACCGCAAAATGGTCGGGCGTGTCTCCGTACCCTTCTCCAAAACCATTGATCAGAAACGCCGGATCCTGGTCGCCGTTATTGATGATGAACGACATAGGAATAATATCCCCCTCTATGTCAAATTCCTGCTGAATCTCATCCGCGTGATCCCGGAAGGCAATCAATACCGTCTCCAGCTCATCAACCGTCTCCGGAACTTCCAGCCCCAGATAATCCAGCCATTTTTTATTAATATACGGTATATCTCCAATGGCCTGAATCGCCTCTTTTCCCTCTCCCAGCTGCTCGATCCACGGAAATGCATAGATATGTCCGTCCGGAGCTGTACTCATCGTCCGATATTCCGGATATTTTTCAAATACCGCAGTAAGGTTCGGCATATATTTATCAATTAAATTTTCCAACGGAATAATGATGCCCTGTTTGGCGTATCTGAGCAGGTCATAGTCGCTCATACCCGCTGTAAAAAGCCCGTCCGGCAAATTTCCAAACTGCGCCAGCGCCAGATTTTTCTTATCCGCAAACTGATCGCTCACAAAACAGGTCCAGTCAATATGTACATTTGTCTGTTCCTCCAGACGCTGGAAGATCAGCCTTTCATTCGGATCCTGTGTTGTGGTAGCAGGCGCACTCGTTATAAAGGACAGCTCTTTCTCTTCTTTCAGAGGAAATGCGACATCCTCCGCCGGGGTATCCGGGTCTATATCCGCCCGCTGGGCGCTTTCTCCGCCTGCACACCCCGCCGCAGACAGGATGCATACTGCGGAAAGTCCAATGCTCAGCAATCGTTTGAACTCTTTTCTCATCTTTCTCTTGCCTCCTTAACCCTTGATGGAACCAACCATAATGCCCTTGTCAAAATATTTCTGGAAAAACGGATACATCACCAGCAGCGGCAGACTGGATACTACAATCGTCGCATACTTTAACAGTTCCGCTACCTTTGCCATCTCAGCCGTGCTCTGAATATCCGCGATCATACCTGGTTCCGGTGTATTCTGTACCAGAATGGAACGGAGAACGAGCTGCAGCGGCTGGAGATCCGCATCATTTAAGTAAATCATAGCATCAAAATAGCTGTTCCACATTCCCACAAAAGTCCACAGGGCGAGGACTGCAATAATCGGCTTGCAGACCGGGAGCATAATTTTAAAGAAATGCCGCACCTCATCTGCGCCGTCGATGGCGGATGCCTCTCTTAATTCCCCGGGGATAGACTGATAATACGTTCTCGCAAGAATCATATTCCAGACATTGAACGCTCCCGGAATCAGGATTGCCCATACGGTGTTTACCATCCTCAGATTATTAATCAAAATAAACGTCGGGATTAATCCGCCGCCGAAAAACATGGTGATAATAAAAATTGCGTTGAAAAATTTTCTTCCCACAAATTCCTTTTTGGACATAGGGTATGCCGCAAGCAGGGTGACGAGTACGGATATAACCGTAAACGCTATAGAATAGAAGAAAGAATTGGCGAATCCCCTCCATATCATCGCGTTATCCAAAACTCTGCGGTAGGCATCCAGCGTCCAGTCCTTCAGATTCAGGCTGATTCCCTGGTTATTCAGTACATTGGGATCCATAAAGGATGCCGCCACCACATAAACCAGCGGCACAAAAATTGCCAGTGCGAAAAGTCCAAGCAGGATATATCCAACCGTCAATATTATTCTGTCCGATACCCCTAATTTTATTTTAATTCTGCTTTCCATGATTTTACCTCCTATAACCCTTCTCCTTCATTGAGTTTTTTCACGATCCAGTTTACCAGAATCAGGAGAATTACATTAATCACAGAGTTGAATAATCCTACCGCCGTAGAATATCCGTAATCTCCGTTCAGAAGACCTATCTTATATGTATATGTGGACAGAATTTCGGAAGTGGCGAGATTCATATCTGTCTGCAGAGCATATGCCTTTTCAAATCCGATACTCATAATATTTCCCGCCTGAAGAATAAACTGAATAACAATGATATTCTTGATAGCAGGCAGTTCCACATATCTTATCTGCTGAAGAATATTCGCACCGTCTATGATTGCCGCTTCTTCCAGATCTTTGCTCGCGTTGGCAAGCGCCGCTGTATACATAATGGACGCCCAGCCGGCTCCCTGCCAGATTCCGCTGGCAATATAGATGCTTCTAAAAGCTTCCGGCATCGTCATCCAGTTTGTGTTGATACCCAGCGCAGAATTGATCGGTCCCACCGGAGAGAGGAACATGCGCACCATACCGCACAGGACTATGACCGAAATAAAATTAGGTGCATAGATCAGAAGCTGAATCTTTTTCTTAATTCCAGTCTTCCTGATACGGTTCAGCAGCAGTGCCAGAATAATCGGTATCGGGAACCCCCACAAAAGACCGTATACACTGAGTTTCAATGTATTCATCAGGTAATCCATAAAGTCCGGCGAGGATAAAAACCGCCGAAAATAATCCAGCCCCACCCATGGGCTTCCCAGTACGCCTTCGATGACATTATAATCCTCGAAAGCGATCAGTACGCCTCCCATCGGAAGGTACTTAAAAATGATTGTGAGTGCCAGAGCCGGAAGCAGAAATATCAGATACAGCTGCCAGTTCTTTCTTACATACCGCAGCTTTTCCCCCGGCGTCCTCTTCACGCCTGCGGCGGCTTTCCCGGTTTGAGTTTTCATATGCATTCCTCCTTATTTTGCATTTGCACAACCTTAAAAGTATTCACGTCCAGCATTTTGTGCATTTGAAATATTTGTTATGGTTATAATAACAATTTCCCGGTGAAATGTCAATAGCTATTTTTACATTTACACTATTTTTCTTTCTGTTTTGCATTTTTTGCACAATATTTTTGCACAACTTCAACTCAAATACCACCATCTTGGATTTTACATTTTTACATTTGACAAATCACAGGTTTTACATTAAAGTAGATAATAACACAGATACATTAACAAGGAGATAATAATGGGAAAACGAGTTACGATTCAGAATATAGCGGATTCCTTAGGAATCTCACGCAATACAGTGTCGAAAGCTTTAAACAACACCGGCGTACTCGCCGAATCCACCAGAATTAAAATATTGGAGCGGGCGAAAGAAATGGGATATAAGCAATTTCTCTATGCTCCCGTACAGGAGGCGACATCCGATGCTCCTATAAAGGAGATTGCGCTGTTTACGCAGAATATGCCCAGCGGCTCGCATTTTGCCGCTCAGCTTTTAAATACTTTTCAGGAAAAGATCAGCCGGGAGCGGTTTAAGCTTTCTATTTTTCTTGTGCGGGATCAGGAAATTAGCACCCTGCGCCTTCCCCTTGGGTTCGATGCCGAAAAATGTGAGGCAGTTGTCTGCATTGAATTATTTAATTGCGCCTACAGCCGGATGCTCAACAGCCTTGATCTTCCTGTACTGTATATCGATGCTGCTGCCGGGATTGATTTCACACAGTTTCATGCGGACTTTCTGCTCATGGAAAACAGCGGAAGCATTTATAACCTTACAAATTCCTTTATCAAAAGCGGCTGCAGAAGTTTTGCGTTTGCAGGCGATATCTATAACTGCCAGTCTTTCTACGAGCGCTACTGCGGCTTTTCCAGAGCGCTTCGTGACGCCGATCTGCCCGCTGCAACCACTTTATTTCAGACCAAAAATGCATTTCTCAATTCACAGAACCTGTGCGGGCTGATTTCAGCTCTTAATCAGCTTCCGGAAGTTTTCATCTGCGCAAATGATTTTATCGCAATCGATTTAATGCGCGCGCTGAAGAAGTGTTCTTACCGAATACCAGACGACGTGAGCATCTGTGGTTTTGATGATTCCAAAGAGGCCAAAATCATAGATCCGCCGCTGACCACTGTGCGCATACCGAGTTCTGAGATGGGAATCATTGCAGCCGATTTACTTCTCTCCCGCATTCATATGCGGACATTGCCCTACAGAACCACATATGTCAGAACGGATATCCTTTACAGAACTTCCGCCGCTTTGACAGCGGAATGATTTCTATTCACAGAAGCAGAAAAAGGGGGCTGACGCTTTTCTCAGGCGCCAGCCCCTTATCGCTGTCTATTACATATATCTGCGCATAGCAGCCTCTACCACGTGCCCTACGAGCACAGAGGTCGTCACGCTTCCGACACCGCCCGGTACCGGGGTGATAGCGTCTACGATTGGCTCTACTGCAGCGTAGTCTACATCTCCGCAGAGCTTGCCCTCGGCGTTGACATTGATTCCAACGTCGATGATTACCTGTCCTTCTCTGACATAATCAGCACCCACAACGCCTGCTCTTCCGGCAGCTACAATTACGATATCCGCCTCTTTTACAACAGACGGCATGTCTACGGTCTTTGTATGACATACAGTCACGGTCGCATTCTTCTTGATCAGCATCATTGCAGCCGGTTTGCCTACTACGAGGCTTCTGCCGATTACAACCGCCTTCTTTCCGGTGCAGTCGATTCCGTAATGATCCAGAATCTCCATACATGCCTGCGGCGTGCACGGCGGGAATCCAAGCGGCTTGCCGGTAAATACGCCTGCCATGGAGCCGTCTGTCATGCAGTCTACGTCCTTTGCCGGATCAAGCGCATTCTCAATCACAGACTGATCCAGGTGCTTCGGCAGAGGACGGAACAGCAGAACGCCGTGAATATTCTCATCCTTATTCACTTTGTCAATAACAGCAAGCAGCTCCTCCTGGGAAACATCTGCGGGAAGCAGGAATTTCTCGTACGCCACGCCGAGCGTCTCGCAGCGTTTTGTAGCTCCCTTCTCGTAGGAGATGTCGCTTCCGTTCTCACCCACGCGGATGATTCCGAGCGTTGGCTTTACTCCCTTTTCCTCAAGCTTTGCCACATTCGCCTTGATGCGCTCATTCAGAGCAGCGTTTACTTCTTTTCCTAATAATTGTTTTGCCATGGTAATATATTTCCTCCCTATTTCAGTCTTCCCAGTACGCCTGCAAAGATCTCATCCGCCATCTTCGTATACTTCTCAAGCATCGCATCGCATTTTGCGTTTAATTCTTCAGCATACTCGCGGTTCTTCATGGATTTTGTATTAATATACACATTGAGACTTGCGCCCTCCAAAGCCGCCTTGCAGAATGCAGCGCCGACGCCTGCGTCGCTGATGGCAAGCGCAGAACCCTTTGCCGTGAATTCCCTGATAATCTCAATTGCCTCGCAGCACTTCTCCATGATTTCCATAGGCACGGAGCAGGCATCCTTGAGCACGATCTCCATCACACGCGCCTTCTCAGCCTTCTCTTCCTCCGTTGTTCTGGGCATTCCGTATGCTTTGGAGAGAGGCTCAAACACCTCTGCATCGCGCTCAATCAGCCTTAAGAGGTCTTTCTGCAGAGCGTCAGACTTTGCCTTTAACTCCCACATCTCTTCCTCTACATCAGCATACTTCTTCTTTCCCACGGTCAGGCTTCCGACCATATTTCCAAGTGCGGTTCCGACTGCCCCTACAAGCGCGGAAGCTCCGCCGCCGCCCGGAACGGGTGCTTTGGAAGCAAGTACTTCTACAAATTCATTGCATGGTACGGTTGAAAATCCCATTGTTTTATCCTCCCAATAACTTCGGAAAAACCGGGAGCGGATATCCGCTCCCGGCTCCCGCATATCTCTTATATTTTAGAACAGACCTGTAATCTTTCCGGTCTCATCGACGTCGATCTTTTCGGCCGCCGGTACCTTCGGCAGACCAGGCATGGTCATGATCTCTCCGGTCAGAGCTACGATAAAGCCTGCGCCTGCAGAGATCTTCAGGTTGCGCACCGTTACCTCAAAGTCAG
>CALWSC010000098.1 GCA_944384105.1 uncultured Lachnospiraceae bacterium
CGGCAGGAGTCGGGTTGATAGCTGTTACGAGTATGAGCTTTCCGTCCTTCTTGTCCGTCTCTTTTAAGAGATTGTAGTCAATCTTTGCTTTGTACTTTCCGTACTGCTCCAGATACTTGTCATCGATACGAGCTTTTGCGGCGATCTCAGTGATCGGTCTCATCTCACATTCCTGTGCGATCTCAATGTCTGATTTGTAGCCCATAATTAAGAATCCCCTTTCATGAATCGTCCGTCCTGTACGGATGCGGGCGTTATTACTGCTGAAACTGCGGTCTGCGGATAACAAACAAAAAAGCAGCATATGCCTTGATGTACACATGCTGCCCAGACGGTCGGCGAAATCAGGTTCTGCGTCCCCTGTGGTTATCCACTATCCGTCAGTATTCAGAACCTCTAAGTTTGATAAGATCATACCATAAATGGCGGAAAAAAGCAAGAATTTTATATAAATTTAACTAAAATTAACAAAAAATCTTTACGGATAATCGAAATGGGTTGCACTGCGACATAGAAGAGGGTATAATATAGGACATTAGGAGTTCACTGTTTTTGCCGCACCAAATTGTGCGGTATTATATTGGAAGAGCAAAGGAGTTGAAACATGTTCCAGAAAAGAAGAAAACAGATCCTGAGAAAGTGCTTAAGTCTCGCGCTGGCAATGTCCATGACAGTTCCGGTGCAGGCTTCGGCGCTGAGCAGCAGTGGTGTGGAACAGCCTGTACAGGGGGAGACATCGGTTTCCCGGGAAGTTACAGACAGCAGTTCAGCGTCCGGAACTATATATATGCGTTCCGGAGAGGATCCGCAGAATCCGCTGGGTCCGAATGAGGCGCTGACAGGAGAGCCGTTTGAGAAGCTGCAAGAGCAGCAGAACGCGGCACAGACCAATGAGGAGCAGGGCTGGATTCTGAGAGACGGGGACTGGTACTATTATAACGAGGATGGCTCCGTCAGAACAGGATGGATCTACTATAACGATGAGTGGTATTTCCTGAGTGATGAGGACGGCAGCATGGTCAGAGGAGATGCTGCCAATGACGGAGAGAACTGGTATTTCCTGGATGAGGACGGACATATTGCGATCTCAGGATGGGGAAGCACAGCGGATAACCGCTGGTATTACGCGGATGATAAGGGCATTCTGAAAAACGGCTGGCAGGAGATTTCGGGTGACTGGTATTACCTGGATACCGAGGACTGTCACATGCATATGAATGAGGTGATAGGCGTTGGCGAAAAGCTGTATTATGTAAATGGAAGCGGACAGCTGCATCGCCGGGGCTGGACGACCTCAAACGGAAGATGGCTGTATGCGGGAGAGAACGCGGCACTCGCGACCGGGTGGTTTGAGACGGACGGAGAGCTGCATTACGCAGATCCGGCTACAGGGCTCCAGACAGCCGGATGGCTGTGCGATCCGCAGGATATTAATAAATGGTATTACTTCGGAGCCGACGGGAAAATGGTCAAGGGATGGGTCAATGATAACGGAAATATTTCCTATACAGATCCTGAGACCGGTATCATGAAGTTTGGCTGGCAGATAATTGACGGACTGTACTATTATTTCAACACAAGCGGCATCATGGTGATCGGCTGGCTGAATGTGGACGGCAGTACATATTATATGAACGAATCCGGAGCGCTTACCGGCGGATGGCAGCATATAGACGGCAAGACGTATTACATGAACGCCAGTGGTGTGATGCAGACCGGCTGGCAGATGCTCGGCGGTATTTATTATTACTTTAACGCGGACGGCAGCATGCAGACCGGCTGGGCGCAGGTGGATGGGCAGTATTACTATTTAAGCGCTGAGGGACATATGATGAGCGGCTGGCAGCATGTGGACGGTTCCACGTATTTTCTGAATGCGAGCGGTGTGATGCAGGTAGGCTGGCAGGAGATCAGCGGGCAGAAATACTACTTCGACGCGAGCGGACGGATGCAGACTGGCTGGATTCTCGTGGATGGAAAGTATTATTACATGAATGCGAGCGGTGTGATGCAGACCGGCTGGGTGTTCGTGGATGGTAAGTATTACTATCTGAACACAACAGGAGAGCAGCTTTACGGCTGGCAGTGCATTGACGGCGATTACTATTATCTGAATGCCAGCGGCGAGATGCAGGCAGGCTGGCAGACGATCGGGCTGTATACATATTATCTGAATGCGAGCGGTGTGATGCAGGTAGGCTGGCAGCTTGTAGACGGAAGCTGGTACTTCATGAATGCCTCCGGAATCCGGCAGACTGGCTGGCAGCATCAGCTTCCGGGCAGCTTCTACCTGGATGAACAGGGCAGAATGGTAACAGGCTGGAGAGAGATTGACGGCGATCTGTACTACTTTGAGAGCAACGGACTCATGGTCAAGAACAGATATGTGGACGGCAAGTACCTCGGCAGCGACGGCAAGTACACAGAGATCAATACCGGCAAGAAGACGATTAAGAATTATCTTCAGATTGCAATGGAGCCGGTGGGCAGCACCCTGTATATCTGGGGAGGCGGACACGATGATTACGCCGGAGGCGACGGCGTGAGAATCGGTGTCAACCCGCAGTGGGAGGACTGGTTTAGTAAAAATGGTTCCGGGTACGACTGGACATCTTATCGCTACAAATATGGCTACGGTCTGGACTGCTCCGGATTCGTGGGCTGGGCGACATATAATGTGATGAACACAGAAAGCAACCAGAGAAGCTACGCGAGTACATCCACAGGTATGCCGAGCTATTACGCAGGATTGGGCTTCGGTAAATATTACGGCAGCACGAGTGCGATGGAATTTACCGCGGGGGATGTGGTCAGCATGAGCGGTCATACGTGGATCGTCGTGGGACAGTGTGACGACGGCAGCGTTGTGATTGTGCATGCGACACCGCCGGGAGTGCAGATCAGCGGCACTGTCGCAGCGGACGGAACACGCGACAGTGAGGCGCGTGCTCTTGCCGAGGAATACATGGACGAGTATTTCCCGGAGTATCATCAGAAATTTAATTTCTCGATGGGAAGTATGTCATATCTGAAGAATATCAACCGCATGCAGTGGGATGTGAGCGGAACGAAATACATGTCTGATCCGGACGGATATACGCAGATGGATGCGGAAGAGATATTGGAAGATCTCTTTGAAGATGAATAAATGATGCGGTGTACCGCGGTTTTCTGCGGACGAAAAAAGGAGAATCAGGGAAAATAACCTGGTTCTCTTTTTTTAATATTATTGTAAGATTTATCCTCTTTTCATCTGTTAAAATTGTCTCTATAATAAGATTAAGTATACCGTAATACGGTAGAAAATCATATAACAAACAGAATATTCGGAGGATTTATATAGATGAAAAATACATGGAAAGGCATTCTGGGATGCTTTTTAATGGCGGCGCTGCTGTGCGGCTGCGGAAAGGGCGAGGATGAGAAGGAGAAGGAAGTGGCGCTGATCACAGACGGAGGAACTGTAGATACAGCGTCTTTGGATAAAGAGGCCTGGGATGGTATTGCGCGATACTGTAAGGAAGAAAAGCTTACATATGGAAACTATGTGCCGGACGAGAAGAACACAGAGGGGTTTGAGAAGACTATCAGGGAGGCGGCAGAGAACGGCGCCAAGGTGATCGTCTGTGCGGGCGATGAATTTTCCGAGGCTGTAGGCTCTATGCAAAGTGAGTACAAGAAGGTGAAGTTCCTGCTTCTTGACGGTGTGCCCGTGGATGAGGACGGAAAGGAATATATTCGGAAAAATACACACGCAGTGCTTTTTTCTGAGCAGCAGGCGGGATTCCTGGCAGGTTATGCTGCAGTGACGGAGGGTTACACAAATCTGGGATATCTGGGCGGCGAGGAGTCGGAGCAGAACATCCAGTACGGCGCCGGCTTCATCCAGGGGGCAGACTATGCCGCAAAAGAGAAAGGAATGAGTGCCGGTCAGGTAACTATCCGCTATAAATACGAGGGAAGCGACGAGCTCAATCCGGGTGTGATGGCGGATGCAAACGAATGGTACCGCGGCGGCTGCCAGGTGATCTTTGCCTGCGGACAGCCGATGCAGACGGCAGTCCAGAAGTCTGCGGAGACGCTTGGAAAGGCTGTGATCGGATCAAATTATAATCAGTCCTCCATTTCAGACAGTGTTGTGATTTCGGCGATCAAGCGCGTGCAGGAGATTGCATATCAGCAGGTCGGCGCTGCTGTCGATGGGGGCTTTAAGGGCGGTGAGAAGGAAAGTCTTGGCACAGGACATGACGGTGTGGGACTTACGATGGCATATACCACAATGACGCAGTTTACACAGGAGAGCTACAATGCGATCTACAGCCAGATGGCAGAGGGTAAGATCAAGGTGAGCGGAAAAGAGATTTCCACGAACCCGTCTCAGGCGGGTATAGAACTGGTGACAGTACAGGCTGAGCAGTAAGGAAAGAACTGGAAGACGGATTGGAAAAACGCCCGGTGAGAGCGGGGCGTTTTTCTGCTGTGTAAATGTATAATCGTTGGGAATTGCAGAAGTGTAACGTTAATACTTCTAAAGTATTATGCTTGTATTGCATTGACTAAGGAAATGTGTTAGGATGATTAAGAAAATATTTCAAAATTATTACAAAAATGGAAAGATGCAACGAGGTGAAAGAAGTTGAAGAAGAAATTTATAGCGCTGAGCCTTGCTGTTCTGATCAGTTCCTCACAGATCCTGACAGTCAGCGCATCCAGGGAGGATGAGATCCATCAGAGCAAGCAGCAGGCACAGAGCGACCTGGAGGCCACAAACAGCAAAATCAGCGAGATGGAGGCGGCACAGGAGGAGCTGCTTGCGGAGATTGATGAGAAAGAGCAGGAGCTGGTGCAGATCATTTCGGCAATCGAGATCCTGGACGGCGAGATTTCCGAGAAGGAGGCTCAGATTGAGCAGACAAAGGAAGATCTTGCGGCTGCAGAGGCAGAGCGCGACAAGCAGTATGAGGCAATGAAGACGCGCATCCAGTTCCTCTATGAAAATGGCGGAAGTGATGCATGGGCGCAGATCCTGATCGAGGACGGCGATCTGTCGAATCTCCTGAGCAAGGCGGAGAATACGCAGCAGCTCTATGAGTATGACAAGGAGAGCAGGGAGAAGTTTGTAAGCCTTGTAGAGGAGACGAAGAATCTGGAGGCTCAGCTTGAGGGAGAGAAGAGCGAACTGGAGAGCATGCAGAGAGCAAATGAAGAGCAAAAGGCACAGCTTGAGCAGATTGTGGCTGAGAAGAAGGCAGCTTCTGATGATTATGAAAATCAGATCGCAGATGCACAGCGTATGGCTGCGGAGTATACACAGATGATTCAGGAGTACAATAAAGAGCTTCAGAAGATTGAGGAGGAGCGCCAGGCAGAGGAAGCGAGAAGAAAGGCGGCCGAGGAAGCAGCGAGAAAGGCACAGCAGGAGGCAGCTAAGAAAACCTCTTCCAAAACGGCTGCCAAGCCGTCCGGTTCTTCTGGCTCAGGAAGCCAGTCCTCCGCGGGAAACAGCTCTAACACCAGCAGTAAGGGCAGCGCGAGCGGACAGGCGGTTGTAAATTATGCACTGCAGTTTGTGGGAAATCCATATGTATGGGGCGGTACGAGCCTGACGAACGGTGCAGACTGTTCGGGATTTATTATGAGCGTATATGCGCATTTCGGATATTCGCTCCCGCATTCCTCCGCGGCGATGCGTTCCTGCGGACGCAGTGTATCCTACTCTGAGGCGCAGCCGGGAGATATCATCTGTTATTCCGGACATGTGGCAATTTATATGGGCGGCGGACAGATTGTTCACGCATCTGACGAAAAGAGCGGCATCAAGATCAGTCCGAATGCAGCATATCGCCAGATCCTCTCAGTCAGAAGAATTGTCGGATAGATATACATATCCATAATGCTGCTGAGGTTACAGCAATTTTGGTACATTCGCCGGGCGTATTCACGCCCGGTTTATAAAATGTTCACAATTTTTGTGACTTTTTTCGGTTGAAACCAAGTGTGAACTGTGTTAGGATGTTAAAAGAATCGTAAAAAGTATTGCGTATTTATGAAGTGATACAGTGATTCTGAACCCGCAGGAAAAGTTGTGAAAAGACAATTTAGGAGTAAGAGTAATAATGAAGAAAAAATTTTTGGCGTTAAGCCTGGCAATCTTAATTGGTTCCTCACAGATTTTAACTGCCAGTGCAGCTCGGGAAGATGAGATCAACCAGAGTAAGCAGCAGGCACAGAGCGAGTTAGATGCGACGTATGCGAAGATCGAAACCATGGAGGCGCAGCAGCAGGCACTGTTATCAGAGATCGACACAAAGGAGCAGGAGCTGGTTCAGATTATGGCAGCCATCGACCTGCTGAATAATGATATTGCTAACAAAGAGGTTGAGATCGAGAATACAAAAGAGGATCTCGCAGAAGCAGAAGCTGAGAGAGACAAGCAGTATGAGGCAATGAAGACCCGTATCCAGTATCTCTACGAAAACGGCGGAAACGGCGCATGGGCACAGATGCTTCTGGAGGACGGAGATCTCTCCAATTTCCTCAGCAAGGCCGAGAACACGCAGCAGCTTTATCAGTATGATAAGGAGAGCCGCGAGAATTTCATCAATATTGTAAACCAGACGCAGGAGCTTGAGAATCAGCTTGAAACCGAAAAGGGCGATCTGGAGGGCATGAAGCAGGAGAACGAGACGCAGAAGCAGCAGCTTGAGGAACTCCTGGCACAGAAGAGAGCAGAGTCCAGCGACTACGATACACAGATTGCAAACGCACAGAGCATGGCAGCTGAGTACACTGAAATGATTCAGGAGTACAACGAAGAACTCCAGAAGATCGAGGAAGAGCGCCAGGCAGAAGAGGCGAGAAAGAAAGCCGAGGCAGAAGCAGCACAGAAGCGCGCCGAGGAAGAGGCAAGAAGACAGGCTGAGGCTCAGCAGGAAGAGGAAGAGAGAAGTTCTTCCAACGCTTCCTCTAACAGCAGCCGCAATGAAAATTATACGAATACCAACACCACTAACGATACCTATACTTCTTCATCAGATACATCCGACTATGATGATGACAGCTATTATGAGGAAGAGGAAGAAGAAGAGAGCACAGGCTCCAGCAGCCAGGGAAGTGCGACCGGTTCAGCGATTGTCAACTACGCGCTGCAGTTTGTCGGCAATCCGTATGTATGGGGCGGCACAAGCCTGACAAATGGCGCTGACTGTTCAGGATTTGTTCAGCAGGTATATGCGCACTTTGGATATTCTCTGCCGCGTACATCCTCTGAGCAGCGATCCGCAGGACGTGCAGTTTCATATTCAGAGGCACAGCCGGGAGATATCATCTGCTATTCCGGACATGTAGCGATTTATATGGGCGGCGGACAGATTGTTCACGCATCCAACAGTGCACCATATCCGCAGGGCGGAATCAAGGTCAGCCCGAATGCAGCATACCAGACAATTTTATCTGTGCGCAGAATTGTTGGTTAATCATTAAGTACATATCAGACAGCCGGAAGCATTAATGCTTCCGGCTGTTTTCTGCTTTCATTTTTTGCTTTTTCTGATACATTCGGCTGTCTGCCTCAGCAAAAAGGTCTTTCAGGCTATACCCTGTGCCGCTGTCAGCAGCATATCCGCAGGCAACTGAGAAAGGAAAAGAGCGAGTCAGATTTTTGGTCTGAATATATTGTTCCAGCATCATCAGGCGCTGAACTGCCTCTTCCTCAGGAATATCTTTCAATATAACCGTAAATTCATCACCGCCAATACGATAGCAGTTTCCTATCCCGTCAAAGACTTGCCGGATACATTCAGCCGCATCGCAGATCAGACGGTCGCCCTCTTGATGTCCCCATGTATCATTGACAGTTTTCAGATTGTTAATATCAATGATGATACAGATGATGCTGGCGCCATGAACGAGGGGCTGTTCCTGGAGTTCCAGAAACGCCGTGCGGTTTCCAAGATGCGTCATAGCATCTGTATATGCGAGTTCCTGATAAATCTTTCCCTCGGTACTCTTCAGGATATACTGGTAAAAGCTGTTCAGAACGGCGATAATCAGATGCAGGTCAAAAATCAAAATGCCAATACCGTAAAGCAGCGAATACGGAGCAGTAAAATTCGCGTAAAAAGTTCCAAGCGCGATAAGTCCGAAGAAGAAGAGAAAGGCAAGACCGCGGACGATGATGCGTATTTGCGTACTTTTGCATTTCCGTACCTCGCGAATTCCCAGCAATATAATCAGAATGACGGTTATCAGAATAAGAAGATGAAGCGTGGGCAGCGAATAGTACAGAGGAAAGACACGCAGCGTATAGCCGACAGCACAGAGTCCGGCGTTTGCCAGGTACAGCCAGGAGAAGATCCGAAAAATCCGCGGATCCTCTGAAAACATGTACCGGATAAACCTCAGTAAAAAATAAGGCATAAGCATGAAAGAAAAGAAGGATATAAACGTAACTGTCCCGGTGTGTCCTGTAAAAAACTGCGAGACATAGGAATCTGTGAAAATCCAGATGCCAGAGAGCGTGAGAAAGATTCCAAGATGGGGCAGTGAATGCAGATCACTTTCACGCAGACGCTTTTTATAAAGTATCAGATATACGAAGAAAACAATGGCTCCCAGCAGGATGGAGAGGGAGGAAAAAATCAGGGAAGGTATATTCTGGAACAATAGATAGAGAAATACCTCGCTCTCACTGCCAAGAAATGCCTGAAATATTTGTGCGTCATCGGAGGCAAGCGGATATACTACAAAGCACAGAGATTTTCCGTTGGAATCCTTAGGAAGCACAATCTGCTGTACAGACATTCCACGGTCGTTATAGGGATCCTGATAAGAATAAAGCTCCATATCATCCAGAAACAGTTGAAACGGTATGGAATTGTTATTCACAAGGAGGGTCAGTCCGCTTTCAATGTCCATGGGTACAGTATATGTATAGGTTACGGAGTGATCCTGAACACGTTTCTCCCAGAATTCACTTAATTCCAGAATGTTTTCATCATATCGGACAGGAGAGCTGGGAGGGACATAGAAGGAGCGAAGCAGAGCAGCCGCAAGAATGACATATAGAAGCAATAAAAAAACTCTGTGAAGTTTTTTGGTCTTCAGCATAACAGTCACCTCCTTAAATTATGCTGAACCGATACAAGTATAGCATTCCTGTGAAGCGTATACAAGAAAAACCCTGTTGTTTATTTATTGTCATATCTCATATATACTGATTAAAAAAGGTGACGCAAGATGCAATATAAGATATTAATCGCAGATGACGATACCGATTTAGTAAAAATGCTCCGCAGCTATTTTGAACTGAAGGGCTATGCGGTATCGGAGGCGGATGACGGCGCAGCAGCGCTGAGTGAAGAAGAAGTGGATGAGATGATGCGGCATACCGAGGGAATGGACATGGAGGAATGTATCGAATATTTTGAGGCGAAGGGGATATACGGAGCGGAGTATTCTTTTGAGGATGCGAAATATCATCAGGGCAGTGCTGGCGCTTTTGAATCTTATGATTATCTGCATAATTTATTCCAATATGGGAAGCCGCGGGGCTGACGGACATTATGGCTATTACGGCAGGCTTCTGGCGATCATGGTGCGCTTTCCGGGAAAATTCCTGGAGACAGGGGCGCCGCCTATGGCGATGATAAATCAGATTTTCCTGCTGACTGCATCTGCGGTTCTGATCTTTCTGGCGGCAGTTATCTGGAAGAGAAGGAGGATATTTGGATGAGTAAAGAGATAAAAATTGTACTTCCGGTTTATAAAATTATGTATTCTGCGGCGTTCTTCGTGATTCTCAGCCTCGTGAGAAGCATTACGTACACGGAGGAGATAGGAATTGCGATGGAAGCGCCGTGGCGGCACTGACGGTTGTGTTCTGTGCAGATACATACCTGATGGAAATTCAAAGCGGCAGAAGAGAGGTGTTCCGTCTCTGGGATAACAGGAAACAGGCACTTGCCGTATACAAAAGGCTGGCGGTGCAGATGATCTATCTCACTGCAGTATCAGCACCGGGGTATGCGATGTTCTTCTGGCAGAAGCCATATAGATTCGGGAGTGTGCCGTCGCCGGCGCTGTTTGGAATTTCGATGGCTGTATTCGGTGTCAATATTTTACTCTGGGGAATGGCGTCTGTGACGACCTGCAGCCAGCTTGCGGTGATGAATAAGGGACGTTTCCTGTATGCGGGGAATATGAGAGAACTTCTCATGCAGGCAAGAAAAAGGATCTGGCTCTGCTGCGTGGATGATGAGAACGAAGCTCACAGGATCGAAACACAGTACCAGGTATCCTCGAAGCAGTTTGCTGACAGAGGGCTGCAGCTTAGAGTTATCAGTGAGGAAAAACCTCATGTGACAGCGACGTGTGTACCGTGTGAAGCCACATTGGAAGATGCGTATATCTATATGTCGAACAGGGACATTGACATCCGCTGAGAATCCGTTATTATGAGAATATACATTTTTCGGATAAAGGAGAGGATATATGATGGCACAGCATGTAGTTGTCACAGAGTATGATCCGGCGTGGACAGAGAAGTATCGGAAGGAAGCAGGTATTATTCAGGGGATACTGGGAAATAACTGTCTTGCGGTATATCATATAGGAAGCACTTCGGTTCCTGAGCTTGCGGCTAAGCCGGTAATCGATCTGATGCCGGTGGTGAGAAGTCTGGAAGAGGCCGATCGCGCGGCAGAAAGATTTTCTCAGGCGGGATATGAATACCTTGGAGAATTTGGAATACCGGGACGCCGGTATCTGCGGAAGGGAGGAGATGAGCGGACGCATCAAGTCCATATTTTTCAGGCGGATGATATGGAGAATATCGGGCGGCATCTCGCCTTTCGTGATTTTATGATGAAGCATGAGAGGGAGAGAGAGGAATACGCCCGTCTGAAGAAGAATCTCGCGCAGCAGTTTCCGTATGATATTGAGCGGTACTGCAGCGGAAAGGATGCGTTCGTGCGCCGGATGGAGGCGCGTGCTCTCGCAGAATACGACAGTATATGGGACCGGCTGTACCTCGCAGCGCGCAGGGTACAGAATCCAAGAACCATCTCCCCGTTCATTGATGCCGGAGGGGTAGCAGCCGCACTTGTGACGGAGACAGGAAATATCTATGTCGGCGTGTGTATCGACACCGCATGCACGCTCGGCATGTGTGCGGAGAGAAATGCAATTGCAAATATGATTACAAATGGCGAGAGCCGTATACAGAAGATAGTCGCAGTCATGGGGGACGGGAAACCGGGGATGCCATGCGGAGCGTGCCGCGAATACCTGATGCAGCTTGACCAAAACAGCAAAGAGATCGAATTTTTGTGCGATCTGGATACCAGAGAGACAATAAAACTTCAGGAATTGACACCTCACTGGTGGGGAGCAAAAGCGTTTGAAAAAGCGTAAAAAGAGAAGTTTGCAAAAAATTCAAAAAATTTTAGCACTCGACTCTTGACATGGCTAACAAATAGTGTTATATTCACGATAGAACAAGAAAATCACAAGCACACCTGAGTAACAAGGAGGTTCTGTTTATGAATATAAGTAAATTTACCCAGAAGTCCATTCAGGCTGTACAGGATCTGGAGAAGACCGCATATGAATACGGCAACCAGGAGATCGAGCAGGAGCACCTGCTCTATAACCTGCTCCATCAGGAAGACAGCCTGATCCTGAAAATGATAGAGAAAATGGAAATCAATAAGGAGCATTTTCTCAACAATGTACAGAAAGCAATCGAGGCGCGCGTCAAGGTATCCGGCGGACAGCCGTATATCGGACAGTACCTGAACAAGGCGCTGGTGAGCGCTGAGGATGAGGCGAAGGCGATGGGAGACGAGTACGTTTCCGTGGAGCATCTGTTCCTGTCCCTGCTGAGAAATCCAAGCCCGTCCATGAAGAAGCTGTTTCAGGAGTACGGAATCACGAGAGAGCGATTCCTGCAGGCGCTCAGCACCGTGCGCGGTAATCAGCGTGTGACGACCGATAACCCGGAAGCCACCTACGATACCCTGAACAAGTATGGTCAGGATCTGGTGGAGAAGGCAAGAGATCAGAAGCTCGACCCGGTCATCGGCAGGGATGCGGAGATCCGAAATGTGATCCGTATTCTTTCCAGAAAGACGAAGAATAACCCTGTGCTCATCGGCGAGCCCGGCGTCGGCAAGACGGCGGCAGTCGAGGGACTGGCGCAGAGAATTGTCCGCGGCGATGTGCCGGAAGGACTGAAGGATAAGAAGATCTTCGCGCTGGATATGGGAGCTCTGGTCGCGGGTGCCAAGTACCGCGGCGAATTTGAGGAACGTCTGAAAGCAGTGCTCGAGGAAGTCAGAAAGAGTGAGGGAAATATCATCCTCTTCATCGATGAGCTGCACCTGATTGTGGGCGCGGGCAAGACCGAAGGCGCTATGGATGCCGGAAATATGTTAAAGCCCATGCTGGCAAGAGGCGAGCTGCACTGTATCGGTGCGACGACACTCGACGAGTACCGCCAGTACATTGAAAAGGACGCCGCTCTGGAGCGCCGTTTCCAGCCGGTAATGGTGGATGAGCCGTCAGTGGAGGACACCATTTCCATTCTCCGTGGATTAAAAGAGCGCTACGAGGTATACCACGGCGTGAAGATTACCGACAGTGCTCTGGTGGCTGCGGCTACCCTTTCCGACCGCTACATTTCCGACCGTTTCCTGCCGGATAAGGCGATCGACCTGGTAGATGAGGCGTGCGCGCTCATCAAGACCGAGCTGGATTCCATGCCGACCGAGCTGGATGAGAAGCGCAGGAAGATCATGCAGATGGAGATTGAGGAAGCTGCTCTGAAGAAAGAGACTGATAATTTAAGCCGTGAGAGACTGGAGAATCTGCAGAGAGAGCTTGCGGAGCTTAGGGACGAGTTCAACAGCCAGAAGGCGCAGTGGGAGAATGAAAAGACATCTGTGGAGAAGCTTTCAAAGCTGCGTGAGCAGATTGAGGATATGAACCGCCAGATTCAGGACGCGCAGCAGAGATACGATCTGAATAAGGCGGCGGAGCTGCAGTACGGCGAGCTGCCGAAGCTGCAGAAACAGCTTGAGATTGAGGAAGAGAAAGTCAAAAATTCGGATCTCTCGCTTGTGCATGAGAGCGTGACGGACGAGGAGATTGCGCGGATCATTTCCAGATGGACCGGAATTCCGGTGGCAAAGCTGACGGAGGGCGAGCGCACGAAGATCCTGGCGCTGGAATCCCAGCTTCACAAGAGAGTTATCGGACAGAATGAGGCTGTTGTGAAGGTATCCGATGCGATCATCCGCTCCAAGGCCGGCATCAAGGACCCGACGAAGCCGATCGGTTCCTTCCTGTTCCTCGGACCTACCGGTGTAGGTAAGACGGAGCTTGCAAAGACGCTTGCAGCCACGCTGTTTGATGATGAGCAGAATATGGTGCGTATCGACATGAGTGAGTATATGGAGAAATATTCCGTATCCCGCCTGATTGGAGCGCCTCCGGGATATGTCGGATACGAGGAGGGCGGTCAGCTCACTGAGGCTGTCAGAAGAAAACCGTACTCCGTCGTACTCTTCGATGAGATAGAAAAAGCGCATCCGGATGTGTTTAACGTACTTCTGCAGGTGCTTGATGACGGGCGAATCACCGATTCACAGGGAAGAACTGTGGACTTTAAGAACACGATTCTGATTATGACATCCAATATCGGATCGTCCTATCTGCTGGACGGTATCCAGGAGAACGGTGAGATCAGCGAGCAGAGCAGCGAGATGGTAATGCAGGATCTGAGAGTTCATTTCCGTCCGGAATTTTTGAACCGTCTGGACGAGATTATCATGTTTAAGCCTTTGACAAAGGAGAATATTGGCAGCATCATCGATCTGCTCATAGCGGATCTGAACCGGCGCCTGGCGGATCAGGAGCTCACACTGGAGCTTACCCCTGCGGCAAAGCAGTTTGTAGTAGACGGCGGCTATGACCCGGTTTACGGTGCCCGTCCGCTGAAGCGTTACCTCCAGAAATATGTGGAGACGCTTGCTGCAAAGCAAATCCTCTCCGGCGCTGTAAATGTGGGTGACACCATCCTGATGGATGTTGAAAACGGACAGTTGACAGCGCGTGTGAAACGTGTATAATGGGTACCGAAGTACAGAAGGAGGAACTGCCATGGTACCGAAGGACCCGGTCATGCTGTTAAGCTATATCAATACTCAGCTCAGAGACTTCTATCCGAATCTCGAGGAATGCTGCAGGAGCCTGAGCGTGAAGGAAGAGGAAGTAAAGGAGAAGCTGGCAATGGTCGATTATTATTACGATGATCGGCAGAACCAGTTTGTATAATGAAAAAGCCCCCGCAGTTGTTTGAGAAAGCAGCTGCGGGGGCTTTTTTGCTGTCTGTGATGCGGCAGGTATAGCGCCTGTGGAAATAAGGCGTATTGCCATGCGAGTATTGTTTTTATAAAAAGCTTCTGCTATAATGGAAAAAGAAAGCAGTTATAAATAGTTAATAAGTGAGGAATGAATCGGTATGAGAGAAAAATACGAATCTTTACCCGTCAGCCAGCTCAGAGCACTGGCAAAGGCAAGAGGGTTAAGAGGTATCTCCCAGATGAAGAAGAGTGATCTGATTGAACGGATGCTTCAGGAAGACGAAAGAGAAAAGCGGGAGAAGCAGGCGGAGAGCGCAGAGCGGCTGACCGCAGCAGAACCGATGCAGAGTACACCGGTCAGCGCGCCGCAGGAGAGAACAGCCGAGAGAACAGCCAGTCAGTCAGCTAATGAGAATATGCGGGAGAGACGCCGTGAGAACGGCAGGTATCAGCGGGAGGAAAGAGAGACAGCGGACAGAACGCGCGCCGATTACTCGCAGCTGGACAGCGGTCAGGCAGTGACCGGAGTCCTGGAGGTGCTCACCGATGGCTACGGATTTTTAAGAAGCGGAAACCTAATGCCAGGTGACAGTGATATTTATGTATCCCCATCACAGATCCGCCGGTTTAATTTGAGAACCGGGGACGTCGTAACCGGAAATACCCGGATTAAAACCCAGAATGAGAAGTTCAGCGCACTGTTATATGTGACATTAATCAATGGAATGAAGCCGGATATCGCCATGCGCCGGAAGAGTTTTGAGGACATGACGCCGATTTTTCCGAATGAGAGGCTGCGCCTGGAGCGTCCGGGCGGAAGCACTGCGATGCGTATTGTGGATATTGTCAGTCCTATTGGAAAAGGGCAAAGAGGCATGATTGTCTCACCGCCGAAGGCAGGTAAGACGACGCTGTTAAAGGATATAGCGCAGTCTGTAATGCGCAATAATCCGGAGATGTATCTGATCATTCTGCTGATCGATGAGCGTCCGGAGGAAGTGACGGATATCCGGGAGGCAATCAGCGGCAGGAATGTGGAGGTAGTGGCGTCTACGTTCGACGAGCTGCCGGAGCACCATAAGCGCGTGTCAGAGATGGTTATTGAGCGCGCGAAGAGGCTTGTGGAGCAGCACAAGGACGTCATGATTTTTATTGACAGCATCACAAGACTGGCGCGCGCGTACAACCTGACGGTTCCTCCGAGCGGCAGAACGCTTTCCGGCGGACTTGACCCGGCAGCGCTGCATATGCCGAAGCGCTTTTTCGGTGCAGCGAGAAATATGCGCAGCGGGGGCAGCCTGACGATTCTTGCTACTGCGCTCGTAGATACGGGGAGCAAGATGGACGATGTGATCTATGAGGAGTTTAAGGGAACCGGAAATATGGAGCTGGTATTAGACCGAAAGCTCCAGGAAAAGCGTGTCTTCCCGGCAATTGACATCGCAAAATCAGGCACGAGAAGAGAGGATCTTCTGCTGTCCCGTGAGGAGCTGGAGTGTGCGGAGACAATGCGCAAGGGCTTAAACGGCATGCGCGCGGACGAAGCGCTTGAGAATATCCTGAATATATTCGCCCATACGAGGACAAATCAGGAGTTTGTCCAGACTGTAAAAAAACAAAAATCACAGTTTTAAGTCTTGCATTTTGGAACGTTATATGCTATAATTTGTAAGCTGTTTAAACTATGAAACAAATAGTAAATATAAATATTTGAGAATTAGAAGAGGTGAAAACAAATGAGAGAAGGAATCCATCCGAAATATTATCAGGCAACGGTAACCTGCAACTGCGGAAACACATTCGTAACAGGTTCTACAAAGCCGGAGATCCATGTTGAGATCTGCTCCAAGTGCCATCCTTTCTATACAGGACAGCAGAAAGCTACAGCAGCTCGTGGACGTATCGAGAAATTCAACAAGAAATACGGCATGAATTAAGATTGCTGGGAACAGGGCGGAGTTGCATGCAGCTCCGTCCACTTTTTTTGCCGCAAAGCGGACGCGGCCCGCGGGGAGTTTTGCAGGCAAAACTATATTTTACAGGAGTAAAAGCATATATGAAACCATCTTACATCGGCGGTCAGGCTGTTATGGAGGGTATCATGATGCGCAACGGCGATAAGTACGCCGTGGGCGTGCGCAGGCCTGACCGGCAAATTGAAGTAAAGGTAGAGGACTACCGGAGTGTATTCGGCAATCTGAAACTGATGAAGCTTCCGATCTTCCGGGGCGTCGCAAGTTTTGTGGACTCGCTGGTGATCGGGACAAAGTGCCTGATGTATTCTGCGAGCTTCTATGACGATGAGGAGGAAGCACAGCAGGAGAAGAAAAAGAAGTATACAGGGACGCAAGAGGAAATTAGGAGCCAGATGGAGGCGGATAAGAGAAAGCAGGAGAAACGCGATCAGTGGCTGATGAATGCCACGATGGTATTTTCCGTCGTGCTCGCTGTAGGACTTTTCATGGTGCTGCCGTACCTGCTGGCAAGCCTCTTAAAGAGGCTCGGTGTCTCTGAATTTGGAGTGACTGCAGCGGAGGCTGTGGTAAGGATGGCACTGTTTCTGGGATACATGATGCTGATCTCAAGGATGAAAGACATTCAGCGCACGTTTATGTATCACGGTGCAGAGCATAAATGCATCAATTGTATTGAAAACGGTCTGGAGCTGAATGTGGAGAATGTTATGAAAAGCTCACGGCAGCATAAGCGCTGCGGTACGAGTTTTCTGCTGCTGGTGATGGTGGTCAGCGTGCTGATGCATTTTATTTTCGTGCTGGTGCCGGTAATGTGGCTGCGCGTTGTGGGAAGAATTCTGCTGATTCCCGTAGTCGCAGGGGTGGCGTTTGAATTTATCCGCCTGGCGGGCAGGAGCGAGAATCCGATTGTGTGCGCAGTCAGCAAACCGGGGCTGGCGCTGCAGAAGCTGACTACGAGGGAGCCGGACGAGAGTATGGCGGAGGTTGCAATTGCCGCCGTAGAGGCTGTGTTTGACTGGAAAGCATATCTGAAGGAAAATTTCGGATATGAGGAGTCCCCATCAGAGAAGGAGGCACAATGACAATAAGGGAACTGTTGGCGCAGGGAACGGAGATGCTGGAGCGCGCGGACATAGCGGAGAGCGCATCCGACGCGTGGATTTTACTGGAATATGTAACCGGACTGGATCGGGCGCATTACTATATGGAAATGATGAATGCGGTATCTCCGGAAAAGGAGCAGCGTTACAGAGAACTGATAGAAAAGCGGGCGGCACGGGTGCCGGTACAGCAGATTACAGGAGAGGCGTGGTTCATGGGGCTGCCGTTCTGCGTCAATGAGCATGTACTGATTCCCAGGCTGGACACGGAAGTTCTGGTGGAGGAAAGCTTAAAGGCAGTGCAGCCGAACATGAGAATTCTCGACATGTGTACCGGTTCAGGATGTATCCTGCTGAGCCTTCTGCATGAGGAAGAGTCGCTTATGGGAGTCGGAGCGGATATCTCCCCGGATGCGCTTGCCGTGGCGTGTGAGAACAGCGCGCGGCTGGGACTTTCCGGACGGGTCCGGTTTGTCCGGACGGATCTGTTCGCAGCGATCCCTGAGGATGACCAGTTTGACATGATTGTATCGAATCCGCCGTATATCCGTTCGGATGTGATTCCCGGACTGATGGAGGAGGTGCGGGAGCATGAGCCGATTCTGGCACTTGACGGACATGAGGACGGGCTGTTCTTCTACCGAAGGATTATTCAGGAGGCAAAGCGGTATTTAAAGCCCGGGGGCAGGCTGCTTTTTGAGATAGGCTTTGATCAGGGAGATGAGCTGCGCAAGCTTTTCGCAGAGGCCGGTTATAAAGAGATTTCCATAGTCAGAGATCTTGCAGGGTTGGATCGCGTGGCCAGGGGACGGCTGTAGGGCAGCTATCGAAAGGAATAAGGAATGATTATGCCTTCACAGGCATGGCTATATTTGGAGGAATGATGGAATGTACGATAAATTAGAAGATATTCTGATCCGCCTGGAGGAGATCATGAGTGAGTTAAGCGAGCCAGGTGCCACTTCCGACCCGGCGCGGTTTCAGAAACTGATGAAGGAGCAGGCGGAGCTGCAGCCGATTGCGGATGCGTATAAGGAGTATAAGGCGTGCCAGCAGACTGCGGAGGAGAGCGTTGCGATGCTCGAGGAGGAGTCTGACGAGGAGATGCGCGAGATGTTAAAGGAAGAGCTCTCGGACGCGAAGAAGAGAATCGGGGAGCTCGAGTATGAGCTTAAGATTCTTCTGCTTCCGAAAGACCCGAATGACAGCAAGAATGTTATCGTGGAGATCCGCGCGGGAGCGGGCGGAGATGAGGCGGCGCTTTTTGCAGCGGAAATTTACCGCATGTACGTGAAGTACGCGGAGTCTCAGAGATGGAAGACAGAGATGCTCTCATTAAATGAGAACGGTATCGGAGGCTTTAAGGAGGTCACGTTTATGATCACCGGTCACGGAGCTTACTCGAAGCTGAAGTATGAGAGCGGTGTGCACCGTGTACAGCGTGTTCCGGAGACAGAGAGCGGCGGCAGAATCCACACGTCCACGATCACAGTGGCAATTATGCCGGAGGCAGAGGAGATTGATTTCCAGCTTGACTTAAACGACTGTAAATTCGATGTGTTCCGCGCATCCGGAAACGGAGGACAGTGCGTCAATACCACGGACTCCGCGGTGCGCCTTACGCATATCCCGACGGGAATCGTGATTTCCTGCCAGGATGAGAAGTCGCAGCTGAAGAATAAGGAGAAGGCGCTGAAGGTTCTGCGCTCGAGACTGTACGAGATGGAGTTGGAGAAGCAGCATGACGCAGAGGCTGAGGCGAGAAGAAGCCAGATCGGCACAGGTGACCGTTCGGAGAAGATCCGCACATATAATTTCCCGCAGGGGCGCGTGACGGATCACAGAATCAAGCTGACGCTGCACCGGCTTGACAGTGTCTTAAACGGCGACCTTGAGGAGATCATCAACGCTCTGATCACAGCAGATCAGGCGGCAAAACTGAGCAATCTGCAGGAGAATGGCTGATCGGGCAGAGGAGACAAGGGGGAAAGCTTAGATGGCACGGGATAATATTCTGCTGATCACCACCGACCAGCAGCGGTTTGATACGATCAACGCATGGGGAAATCAGAGTATATTTACGCCGCATTTGAACTATCTGGCGGCAATGGGCGTAAGCTTCACAAACTGTTACGCGGGCTGTCCGATCTGCGTACCATCCCGCACGACAATCATGACGGGACGGCAGGGATATGAGAGCGGTGTTGTGAGCAACGCTACGCACGAGACCTTCATGAGAAAATGTACGGCAGAGCGAACAACGCTTCCGGCAGTTCTGACAGACGCCGGATATCAGACATGCGCGAAGGGAAAGATGCATTTTGAGCCTGCGAGGGCGCATTACGGGTTTGAAGAGATGCGGCTGCCGCTCGATTACATGAGAGCGTATGACGGAAAGCGCGATCACGCGCGCCCGAAAATTCACGGAATCGGAGAGTGCGAAATGGAGCCAGTGATTTCCACTGTGGATGTCAAGGACAGCATCACGACGTGGATTGCGGACGAAACGATTGATTTTATCGAGACGAGAGATACGACGCGTCCGTTTTTCCTGTGGACGAGCTTTACAAAGCCGCATCCGCCGTTTGACCCGTGCAGGGATTTCTGGGAACTGTATTCGGATATTCCGATGCCTGAGCCGGTCACGGGTGACTGGTCGAAAACAGTGGAGGAGACGCCGCAGGGATTTCTCGCAGGCGCGTATGAGAACACAAATATGCATCTGCTCGGCAGAGAACAGAAGCTGGCGAGCCGCCGTGCGTACTACGCGTGCATTACGCAGATCGACTATGAGCTGGGGAGAATCTTCGGAGCGCTCAGAGAAAACGGCCTGTTTGAGAATACCTGGGTGATCTTCACCTCCGATCACGGCGAGATGCTCGGTGATCATCATATGTCTCAGAAGAATCTCTTCTTCGAGGGATCTGCGCACGTGCCGCTGATCATCATGCCCCCGCAGGGCAGAAATCTGCCGCACAATTTCAGTGTCGGGGAGCTGACGGATCTGGCGGATATTTATCCCACAATCCTTGAGATGGCAAACGTTCCGTGCCCGATCGAGACAAGCGGAGTAAGCCTTCTGCACGAGGTTCCAAAGGCCAGAATCTTCCACGGCAACAGCTTAAATAAGAACTTCTGTGTCATGAAGGATCGCAAAAAGCTTGTGTATACCGCGTATGGGAATCAAGCGTTGCTGTTCGATCTTGACAAAGACCCGATGGAACGCCAGGATCTCTCGAACGACGAGTCTTACAGGGAGTATAAAGAAGAACTCTGGAACCTGCTTCTTGCGCATACTGCCAGGTACACGCCGGAAGCACTGGATGAAAACGGCGGGTTCCTCGCCAGCCCGGCTCCGCGCTTCCCGGGAGACATGCCGGGACGGTGGTTTGGGTTTCATTATCATGATTACAATGTGGATACGTTCCACTGAATAAAAGAGGCGGGGCTGCGCATACCTTTTTGGTATGGCAGCTCCGCCGTATTTTAAATACTTTTTTCTCTCTGGAAAATTCCAGAAAGTGGTTGAAAATCAATCTCTTTCTTCCGATATGGACAGGTAAAGCAGCGTTGCAGTGTTCAAGAATGCTGCGGTCAGCGTCTATATGATCTTATACCAACCATATAAACAAGGGCAGCCTGCGCATTGTTCTGATATACGGCATATGAAGCGCAAAGCATTGCTGCTTAAATGTATCCAATCCTGGGCGGTCGCTTTCGTTACGGGTTGAACTTTTCCTGAGGATATAGTATTATAGAGGCGATATTTCAAAAAGTACGCATCAATCAGGCTTGCACAGCGCATACTGACAGGGAGATTTGGATGCTGAGGCGGTGTTGGCCGCCCGGGAGGTTATTGTGATGAAGAAAACGACATTGGTGATTATGGCGGCGGGTATCGGAAGCCGTTTTGGGAAAGGGATCAAGCAGCTCGAGCCGGTGGGGCCGAACGGGGAGATTATTATGGATTACTCCATTCACGACGCGCTGGAAGCCGGATTCAATAAAATTGTATTTATTATCCGCAGAGACCTGGAGAAGGACTTTAAGGAAATTATCGGAAACCGCATTGAGAAGATTGCGGAGGTCGCATATGCGTATCAGGAGCTCAAAGATCTGCCGGAGGGATTTACATGCCCGCGGGAGCGCACAAAGCCGTGGGGAACGGGACAGGCGGTGCTGGCATGCAAAGGTATCGTGAACGAGCCGTTTGCGGTGATCAATGCGGATGACTATTATGGCAAGGATCCCTTTGTAAAGCTGCATGATTATCTTATACAGGATCATCCGGCTCAAAATGGCGTACAGCAGATCTCCATGGCGGGATTTGTGCTCGGCAACACGTTAAGCGACAACGGAGGCGTGACGAGAGGCATCTGCAGTACAGACGCGGACGGCAGACTTCTCGGCATTACGGAGACCTCCAATATTGTTAAAACAAAGACGGGAGCTGCAGTACGCACGGAGGAAGGAGATACTCCTGTGGATACCGACAGCCTGGTATCTATGAATATGTGGGGGCTTCAGCCGGAATTCATTGATATTCTGGAGGAAAAGTTCATAGAATTTTTAAGCGGACTCTCTGATGAAGACTTAAAGAAGGAATACCTGCTTCCGATCATCATTGACAATCTGATGAAGAGCGGCAGAGCACAGGTGACTGTCCTGAAGACGGACTCCAACTGGTTCGGTGTGACCTACCAGGAGGATAAGCTTTCCGTAGTCGAGAAGTTTAGGGAACTGATTGCGGAGGGCGTTTATAAAGATAAGCTTTTTGAGTGAGATTTGGAACAAAGCGAGGAGAGAATATTATGGGAAAATATTTTGGAACAGATGGATTTCGCGGAGAAGCGAATGTGGATCTGACGGTAGAACATGCGTTTAAGGTGGGACGATTCCTGGGATGGTACTTCGGAAAAGACCACAAGGCGCAGATTGTCATCGGAAAAGACACGAGAAGAAGCAGCTACATGTTTGAATACTCTCTGGTTGCGGGGCTGACCGCCTCGGGTGCGGATGTATTTCTGCTGCATGTAACTACTACTCCCAGTGTTTCCTATGTTGTGCGCACCGAGAACTTTGACTGCGGAATCATGATTTCCGCGAGCCACAACCCGTTCTACGACAATGGAATCAAGATCATCAACGGGAACGGCCAGAAGATGGAGGCGTCTGTGGAGGAGATGATTGAGAAATATATTGACGACGATACGCCGAAGCTGCCTCTGGCGACAAAAGAGCGCATCGGACGCACCGTGGACTTCTCAGCAGGCAGAAACCGTTACATCGGATACCTGATCTCACTTCCGACGCGCTCGTTCAAAAATATGCGCGTTGGACTCGACTGCGCAAACGGAAGCGCATCTGCGATCGCAAAGAGCGTATTCGATGCCCTTGGAGCCAAAACCTTCGTGATCAACAACGAGCCGGACGGTACGAATATCAATACGGACTGCGGCTCCACGCACATTCATGTTCTGCAGAACTTTGTGCGCGAGAAGCACCTGGATGTGGGATTCGCCTATGACGGTGACGCCGATCGCTGTATTGCGGTGGACGATGAAGGAAATGTGATTGACGGCGATATCATCATGTACATATGCGGAAAATATATGAAGGAGCAGGGACAGCTTGACAACGATACAATCGTTACAACCGTTATGTCAAATATCGGACTGTACAAGGCGTGCGACCGTGTGGGAATCAAATATGAGAAGACGGCGGTCGGTGATAAGTATGTGTGCGAAAATATGATGGAGAATGGTCATCGTCTGGGCGGCGAGCAGTCTGGACATATCATTTTCAGCAAATATGCATCCACCGGTGACGGAATCCTGACTTCTCTGATGGTTATGAACGTAATCCTTGAGAAAAAGCAGTCACTGAGCACGCTTGCCTCTGAGATCACGATCTATCCGCAGCTTTTGAAGAATGTCCGTGTGGAGAATAAGAAGGCGGTAAAGGCAAACGCAAACGTTCAGGCAGCAATTAAAAAAGTCGGGGAGGCGCTTGGCAGCGACGGCAGAATCCTTGTGCGCGAGAGCGGCACAGAGCCTGTCATCCGCGTCATGGTCGAAGCACCGACGCACAAAGTATGTGAGAAGTATGTAGACGATGTGATCGCAGTGATGGAAAAAGAGGGATTGATTGTCGGTTAAGTCATGAAAATAAGAAAGACGGGAATTGTTGCACTCGCTGCGGCGCTTGTGTTCGCAGCCGGGTGCGGAAAGGGAAATTCTGAGCAGTATGAAGCAGGAGCGAAGGCACTTGAAGCTGGTGATTATGCCGGGGCGCGGACGCAGTTTGAATCCTGCATTACTGCGGGACAGAGCCTGGCGCAGTCGTACCGCGGCGCCGGAATCGCGTGCTTGAAGCAGGGCGATCCGGTGCAGGCGGAAGAATATCTTAAGCAGGCACTTACCGAGCTGGGAGATAAAAATAAGAGCACGTGCAGGGATATTTTATTCTATCTGGCGCAGGCACAGACGCAGCAGGGGAAGACAGAGGATGCGGCAGCCTCCTACGACGAGATACTATCCGACGGGGATAACGCGCAGGCGTACGTGATGAAAGGACGTCTGCTGCTGCTCGGCGGCGACGAGGCACAGGCCGAGGACTGCTTTGACAAGGCGGTGAAGGATTGTAAGGACTATGATATCTATATAGATATTTTCGAGACGTACAACGATGTAAAGAGAAATGCCGACGGCACGAAGTATCTGGAAAAAGCGCTTCAGATTGAGCAGGGAACAGCACAGGATAATTACGAGCACGGAAGAGTATACTATTATCTGGGAGACTATGAGAACGCGAAGGAATATTTGAGCCAGGCGGTCAGCGACGGCAGCAAGGAGGCGATGCTGCTGCTTGGCCGGGTATTCCTTGAGCTGGACGATGCATCCAGTGCCCGTGCAATGTACAAGAACTATCTGACGGACGAAGAGAGAGCCGCGGAAGCGTATAACGGGCTTGCACTGTGCGATCTGGCGGAGGGGGCTTACGACAGCGCGCTCGAGAATATTTCCCAGGGCCTGGCCTGCAGGAATATTACAGAGGAGGAGCGCAAGCTTCTTCTGTTTAATGAGATCGCTGCATACGAGCATAAGGCGGATTTTTCCGCAGCGCAGACAAAAGCTGCGGAGTATGTGGAGCAGTACCCGGATGACGAGCAGGCGGCGCGGGAATACATTTTCCTGCAGAGCCGGCAGCAAAATCAGTAAAAATGGAGAAAATATGGCGCAGTTATACGAAAACAGTACGGCAGAAGAGAGAGTAATCCTCGTGGCGGTCCAGACGAGCGGGGATGAGGATACGGAAGCATCGCTGGATGAGCTGGAAGACCTGGCGAAGACGGCAGGCGCATGCACCGCGGCGAGGGTGATACAGAACCGGGAGGCGGTACATCCCGGAACGTATATCGGCAAGGGGAAGATCGAGGAGGTGCGCCAGACGGCGCTCGCATATAACGCTACAGGCATCATCTGTGACGATGAACTCTCGCCTGCACAGCTCAACAATCTGGAGCAGGAGCTGGAGATCAAAATTATGGACCGCACGCTTGTAATCCTCGATATTTTCGCGCGCAGGGCGACGACGAGCGAGGGTAAGCTGCAGGTCGAGTTGGCGCAGCTAAAATACCGCCAGGCGCGTCTTGTGGGCCTTAGGAGCTCACTGTCAAGGCTTGGAGGCGGTATTGGAACGAGAGGTCCCGGTGAGAAGAAGCTCGAGATGGACCGGCGTCTGATTCAGAAGCGCATCGCATCGCTTCGAAGGGAACTTGAGGAGGTCACAAGGCACAGAGAACTGATTCGCGAGAAGAGAAAGAAAGGGCAGACAAAAGTGGCAGCTATTGTGGGTTATACAAACGCCGGCAAGTCCACACTGCTGAATCGCCTGACAGATGCCGGCGTGCTGGAGGAAAACCAGCTTTTTGCAACGCTTGACCCCACGACGAGGCTCTTAAAGCTTCCTGACGGGCAGAGTGTGCTTCTGACTGATACGGTAGGATTTATCCGGAAACTGCCGCACAATCTGATAGAGGCGTTTCAGAGTACTCTGGAGGAGGCAAAGTATGCCGACCTTCTGATCCACGTTGTGGATGCTTCAAATCCTAAGATGGAGGAGCAGATGCAGGTGGTTTATGATACGCTGCGGGAGCTGGGAGCGGACGGCAAACCGGTTATTACGCTGTTCAACAAGCAGGACAAGCTTGCGTCCGGCGAATTGCTCCGCGATTTTAAGGCAGAGTATACAATACCGACGACCGTAAAAAGCGGTGAGGGGCTTGATGCCTTATGCATTGCTCTTGAGGAGCTTTTAAAACGCGGAAAGATCTATGTGGATCGTATTTTCCCGTATGAGCAGGCGGGCAAGATTCAGATGATCCGCAGCTTCGGACAGCTTGAGCAGGAAGAGTACCTGCCGGAGGGGATACATGTGACGGGGTATGTTCCAAAGGAGATCTACGGGAAAATCTGAACATGCGTTCGCATCGCGGCAGATGACTGAGATGTGCAAAAATCGACGGAAAACACAGCTTTTTAGCCCTGAGTGAAATTTAGGTAAAAAGCCCGAAAAATAAAGGAATACCGGGTGCCGCTGCAGATGCGGGGAAAATTGCATCCCCGCATTTTCAGCGGATTTTTTTGTGCAAAAAACTATATATAGTATGGCGATATAGGAATAATCACGAAAAAATACAACATATAGGTGCTCTATTGACACTCATTTCAAAGGATGGTATGATGGGACAGTACAGAAAATTCAGGACGCCAAACCGCGGGGGAAACTGCTGACAGAGCATTTTTTTGACAAAAACAGTGCTTTATACAGGCATATTTGGACGGTAAATAAGGCGTCAGAAGAATAGAAAAGGCGCATGAACTGCTGGATATCAGCGGTTCGGCGGTACGATAAATATTTTGGCATGGGAGGTTTGAAATTTGATTCAGGTAGAGAAGAGAGACGGAGCGATAGTAGATTTTGAACTGTGCAAGATAACAGAGGCGATCAGAAAGGCATTTGAAGCAAACGAGAAGCAGTACACGGACGAGATGCTGCAGATGCTCGGGCTTCGGGTTACGGCAGATTTTCAGGAGAAGATCCGCAAAGGAAGGATCGAGGTAGAGAGAATTCAGGACAGCGTTGAGAACGTGCTGATTCAGTGCGGCTACGCGGATGTGGCGAAGTCCTACATTCTGTACCGCAAGCAGCGTGAGAAGATCCGCAACACGAAGGCGACGATTCTTGACTATAAGGAGATTGTGAACAGCTATGTGAAGGTGGAGGACTGGCGCGTGAAGGAGAACTCTACGGTGACGTATTCCGTGGGAGGACTTATTCTGAGCAATTCCGGAGCGGTAACGGCAAATTACTGGCTGTCTGAGATTTATGATGAGGAGATCGCGGAGGCACACCGCAACGCGGATATTCATATTCATGACCTTTCCATGCTGACAGGCTACTGCGCCGGATGGTCCTTAAAGCAGCTCATTCAGGAGGGGCTTGGAGGAATCAAGGGAAAGATTACATCCTCACCGGCAAAGCATTTGAGTGTGCTCTGCAATCAGATGGTCAATTTCCTCGGAATTATGCAGAATGAGTGGGCCGGCGCACAGGCTTTTTCCTCCTTTGACACCTATCTGGCACCGTTTGTCAAGGCGGATAACCTGACGTATCCGGAGGTAAAGAAGTGTATCGAGTCCTTCGTGTACGGCGTGAACACGCCGAGCCGCTGGGGGACGCAGGCGCCGTTTTCCAATATCACGCTGGACTGGACGGTTCCGAATGATCTTGCCGAGCTTCCGGCAATTGTGGGCGGCAAGGAGATGGATTTCAAATATAAGGACTGTAAGAAAGAGATGGATATGGTCAACCGCGCGTTTATCGAGACGATGATTGAGGGAGATGCGAACGGAAGAGGCTTCCAGTATCCGATTCCGACGTACTCCATCACAAAGGATTTCGACTGGTCAGATACAGAGAACAACCGGCTGCTCTTTGAGATGACTGCAAAGTACGGTACACCCTATTTTTCCAATTACATCAACAGCGATATGGAGCCAAGTGATGTGCGTTCGATGTGCTGCCGCCTGCGCCTGGATTTAAGAGAGCTGCGCAAGAAGACGGGAGGTTTCTTCGGCTCCGGTGAGAGTACCGGTTCCGTTGGCGTTGTGACAATCAACATGCCGAGAATTGCATACCTGGCTGAAGATAAGGAGGATTTCTACCGCAGACTCGACCATATGATGGATATTGCGGCGCGCTCCCTGAAGATTAAGAGAGACGTCATCAGCAAGTTAATGGAGGGCGGGCTGTATCCGTACACAAAGAGATACCTTGGAACGTTTGACAACCATTTCTCCACAATCGGTCTGATCGGAATGAACGAAGCAGGCTTAAATGCAAAATGGCTGCGCTGTGACATGACGGATGTGCGCACGCAGGAGTTCACAAAGGAAGTGCTCAACCATATGCGTGACCGCCTGGCGGACTATCAGGAGAAGTACGGCGACCTGTATAATCTGGAGGCAACCCCGGCAGAGTCCACGACATACCGTCTGGCTAAACACGACCGTGCGCGCTGGCCGGAGATTATCACTGCAGGCAAAGAGGGAGATACACCGTATTACACGAACAGCTCCCATTTGCCGGTGGATTATACTTCAGATATTTTCGACGCACTGGATATCCAGGATGAACTGCAGACACTCTACACATCCGGAACCGTATTCCATGCGTTCCTGGGAGAGAAGCTTCCGGACTGGAAGGCTGCCGCGGCTCTCGTGAGAAAGATTGCCGAGAACTACAGGCTTCCGTATTATACGCTGTCCCCGACATATTCTGTGTGCAGCGATCACGGTTACATTGCGGGTGAGCATTTCACCTGCCCGACCTGCGGAAAGAGCGCAGAGGTATACAGCCGAATCACAGGTTATTACCGTCCGGTTCAGAACTGGAACGACGGGAAGACACAGGAGTACAAGAACAGAAAGCTGTATGACGTAGCACACTCCACACTGAAGCATCATGCGGTTATGGGAACCAGAGTGACAGTTTCCGAGGAGGAGATGGCTGCTCCGAAGACGAGCGTAAAGTACCTGTTCACGACGAGCACCTGCCCGAACTGCCGCATTGCAAAGGAGATGCTCTCCGGAGAGCAGTATGAGGTCATTGACGCAGAGCAGCATCCGGATATAGCTCAGAAATTCGGAATTCTCCAGGCACCGACGCTTGTGGTCATTCGTGACGGCAAGGTGCAGAAGTATGTGAACGCCTCCAACATTCAGAAATATATGGATCAGAAATAAAGAATATTTAAGGGGCTGTCGGGAAATAGATAGTCCTAAACAGGGGAGGCAGTGACTCGTATGAGTCACTGCCTCCCCTGTGATTTTTGCAAAAAAAGAAAAAGATGGCTAACGACAACCACCTTTTTCTCCGTTC
>CALWSC010000099.1 GCA_944384105.1 uncultured Lachnospiraceae bacterium
TAAGAGCAAGAGAGGAGGACGGCCGAGTTGAGAGAGTTTCTGGCAAATTCTGTATTCTTCGGAGCCGTGATCAGTCTTCTGGGATATGAGCTCGGACTGATTCTGAAGAAGCGGTTCAAAGCCGCAATTTTAAATCCGCTGCTGATCGGAATTATCGCAGTGATCGCGGTTCTGCTGCTGCTTGGCGTAGATTATGAAAGCTACAACGAGAGCGCACAGTATATCAGTTACCTGCTGACGCCTGCGACCGTGTGCCTGGCGATTCCGCTGTATGAGCAGCTTGCGCTTTTGAGAAAGAACTTTAAAGCAGTCGCTGTAGGACTTGTCTCCGGCGTGCTTGCAAGCCTGGTAAGCGTGCTTGTGATGGCGCTGCTCTTTAGGCTTGACCATCAGCAGTATGTTACGCTGCTTCCAAAATCTATCACCACGGCGATCGGGATGGGCGTCTCGGAGGAGATGGGCGGTATCGTGACAATCACGGTTGCAGTTATCATCATTACGGGAATTCTGGGAAATGTGATTGCGGAGGCGGTATTTAAGTGTTTCCGGATTCAGGAGCCGATCGCCCGCGGCTTGGCGCTGGGCAATTCTGCCCATGCAATCGGTACGGCAAAGGCGATGGAGCTTGGTCCCGTGGAGGGAGCCATGAGCAGCCTTGCTATCGCGGTGGCAGGGCTTTTGACAGTCATTGGGGCATCCGTATTTGCGGAATTTATGTGACGGGAGGTGCCGGGTATGAGAAACTTTGTAATTACAATCGGGCGTCAGACGGGAAGCGGCGGAAGAGAGATTGCGGAGAGGCTTGCCAGCCGCCTGGGGGTCGTGTATTATGATAAAGAGGCGCTGATGGCGCTGGCCCAGCAGACGGACAGCTATGAGGAGGTACAGTCTTTCTACGAGGAGCAGCCCGTGGACAGTCTGCTGTATGCGATTGCGATGGAGAATTTTGAGAGAAATATTGCCGATAAGCCGTTTGAGCGCATCCGCAGCGTCTGTGCAAAGGAGCCGTGTATTCTGCTTGGAAGATGCGGCAATTATATTTTCCGGGATGAGCCGGATACAGTGCGTATCTTTCTGTGCAGCAGCCGCGAAAACAGGATTCAGAGGCTTATGGACAGCTACGGTCTGGAGCGCAGGAAGGCAGAGCGCGCCGTTCGGGATACGGATAAGGCAAGGGAATCTTTTCACAGATATTATACGCACCAGGAGTGGGGGAGAGCGGAACACTACGATCTCTGCGTAGACGCCCTGGCGCTGAGTCTTGATAATACTGTAGACTTTCTCATGGACTATTTAAGATACCGGGGGCTGGTGTGAACGGCGCATCCTCCGGGCGCGTGTATTATGAAGTAATAGACTATATCAAGCGCCTGGTGAGTGAGAAAAAGGTGCGTTTCGGCGAGAAGCTTCCCTCTGAGCGCGAGATGATGGAGACACTGGGGCGCAGCCGCAATTCCATACGGGAGGCGCTGCGTACGCTTGAGCACATGGGGCTGATCGAGAGCCGGCAGGGGAAGGGAAACTTTCTTGTAAACCATATGGGAAAGAGTTTTACGAGCGTTTTTTCAATGCTGCTGTTCACTGGAGAGAGCAGTTATCTTGAGATCAGTGAACTTCGCAGATGCCTGGAGACGGAGGCATTTTGCCTTCTGCACGGCCGCATATCGGAGGAGAAGCTGCGGGAACTGGGAGAGATCGTGGAGCATATGAAGACGGCGTCCGCCAAGGAGCGTGCAAAATTGGACGCACAGTTTCATGGCATCCTGATGGAGAGCAGCGGCAACGTACTGTTCTCTGTGCTCGGGCAGGCGATGGAAGAGCTGTACGCGGCGGAGATCAGCCTTGCACAGGATGCTATGGACAGCGGGGAGATCGGCCGCCTGGCCGAAGTACACGGCAGAATTCTCAGGAGTATCCGTGCGGGGGATACCGGGGAAGGTATCCGCGCGATCCAGGAACATTATGATATGATCGATTGCAAGATACAGTCAGACGGAAAAGAGAAGACATCAGAGGAAAGATAGGAGACAAAAGGGGAGGAGAGACCTATGGCAGATGGATTTTTATCCGGTGACGGGATATTTTATGAAAAGACGGAGGCATACCATGCAGAGACTGCAAGGCGTGTACTCGGCGACAGCGATAAAAGCATCGAGGATCCGATTCGGGAGCTGATACGCCAGGGTTATATCGCATTCATTGAATTCAAGGTGCCGGGAGCAGCGCCGGACAGCGGGATTCACTCGGATCTGGATTATGTGATCTGCGGCCATGACTGGAAAATAACAAAGCAGCAGGAGCAGTGGATTGTGGAGCATGCGGAAAAACTTACAAGAAAGCAGCAGTTCCAGGTTAACGATGATACGGAACACTTTGGGGACCTGATAATCAGTGATGTCAGGATCTGTCCGGAGTGCAGCAAATGCGCCGCGTGCGAAGACAGAAGAAAGTGGTGCGCCGCAGAGGTTCACGAGGAGCCCGAGCGCTGTCAGAAATGTCCGCTTCCTCGTATGAGAGAACGGCTTGTAAGCAAATAAAAGGGGCTGTCGGGAAATAGATAGTCCTAAACAGGGGAGGCAGTGACTCGTATGAGTTACTGCCTCCCCTGTGATTTTTGCAAAAAAAGAAAAAGATGGCTAACGACAACCACCTTTTTCTCCGTTC
>CALWSC010000100.1 GCA_944384105.1 uncultured Lachnospiraceae bacterium
AAACTGCTGATCATATTTCATACCTTTTGCCATGTCTGTGCTTCCTCCTTCATATCATCTTTCTTATCATACATGATTTAGGTATACATGGCATCTTTACTTTGTACTATTTTTATACTATCACTAAAGCGCAATCCTGAACCTGTGTGACCGAAGGGTGGTTGCATACGTATTGAGCGGCCATAATAATAACCAATTGGTATTTGATACTTTTGATCAGGCTGTAAAGGAAAATCCCGGTGCACATCCGATCTTTCATAGTAACCGTGGATATCAATATACCTCAAGAGCCTTTCACCAGAAACTGGAAGATGCAGGGATGACACAAAGCATGTCCAGAATTGCGCATTGCACAGATAACGGTCCGATGGAGGGATTGCGGGGAATATTAAAGAGGGAAATGTATTATGGCAGAAAATATCATACCAAAGAGGAATTAGTAAAGGCGATCACCGAATACATCGATTATTATACAAACGGACGCCCCCAAAGAGGGCTTGGAATACAAACACCGAAGGAATATCTTGAACGGCTGGAGGCAGCATAAAAAGATTGCCCAGCAATAACTGGGCAACCAAAAAACTTTATATTTTTTTGACTGTCTGCTTGACGGGGAGCACACCAAATCATGAGGCAGGCAATGACTCCCCGCCCCTCATATTAATCCGCGTGCGCTCTTAAAGCCAGTACTTTTTCCTCAATCTGCCGGATCACGTCCATAAAGTCTGTATCATCCCTTCCCGTTGGATCTTCCAGTCCCCAGT
The DNA here is from genome assembly GCA_944384105.1 of uncultured Lachnospiraceae bacterium. Classification (GTDB taxonomy): domain Bacteria; phylum Bacillota; class Clostridia; order Lachnospirales; family Lachnospiraceae; genus Egerieimonas_A. The sequence goes on from CALWSC010000100.1 coordinate 765, forward strand.
TAATCATCTTTTTCCCCGGAATATTCGGGCATGCCACATTACATCCCATGGATACATATATATCCGCTTCCGGAATATCCCCGAGCAGTTTTGAATACTGATCTCTTTCCATATCAATCCCATATTCCCGCTTCATCAGCCTTACCGCATCCTGATTGATCTGCGGTTTAATCTCAGTTCCTGCGGAATAACAGTCATAAAAATCGGACAAATACTGCCTGCCAAATGCTTCCGCAATCTGGCTCCTGCAGGAATTATGCACACAGATAAAAGCAATCTTCTTTTTCTTTTTGCAGAACGGACAGCGCTTTCCGATACACTGATTATTCTGGCTGCTGTAGGAACAGCATATTTTGGGCTTGTCCATCTGAATGCCCAGATTTTCCTCTGCAAAATCAACCGCCTGAAGGATAGAGAGATACGAATCCCGCTTGCAGCACCGGGGACCACCGATTTGCCCGATCGCTCCCAGTGCACTGGCGGTCATCTTATGTGACAGTGCAAAATTCTCTCCGCCCAAAGGTGTTGAGCCGGTGACAATTGAAACAAACATTCCCGTGCTGATTCCGGCTCCGCAGGCGCCCCAGAAACCGCATGCTCCGCCCGGCACCGACTTTCCTCTGCTGTTCATCTCAACCAGCGCCTTCTTCAGATCAAGATTTCCTCCGGAATTCCTGTAAGCCGTCAGCAGAGCCATTCCCACCATGATATGATGCTCCGGACCATGCATATGGCAGAAGGGCTGAGACATCATTTTATTGAGTATCACAACCGGGTTCTTGGATGTCTCCTCCATACAGATCCCAATTAGGCTGTCAATTCCCTTCATATGACATGCACTGCATACATAATGCCCGTTGACACATCTGGTTTTGCTTCGCTCTTTTTTATGGCACAGTTCGCACTCCATTTCCATATCTTCCTTCAGATATTCCAGGGGCGCTTTACAAATCAGACATTCCTCTTTCATGTATATCACCGCTGTTCCGATTTCCGGAACCCTTTTCTTATTATTTTCTGACCTGATTATAGCAAAGCTTCCAGAACGCTTCAATCAAAATCTATTCCGGGCATCTAATATCAAACGATCTGCCTCCGTCATATTAATTTATATTATAAAACACTTTTCACTTTGTATAATACTGTGCCTGCGCGTGCCACAATTCATAATATTTTCCCTTTCCATCAGAAACCAGCTGTTCATGACTTCCCTGCTGCACAATCCGTCCGTGGTCAAACACAGCAATGGCGTCGCAGAAGCGGCAGGACGAAAGCCGGTGGCTGATATAGACAGCAGTCTTGCTGCCCACAATTTCGTTGAATTTGGAGTATATCTCATATTCGGCGATGGGATCCAGCGCAGCGGTTGGCTCATCCAGGATGATAAAAGGAGCGTCCTTGTACAGCGCCCGGGCAAGAGCGATCTTCTGGGCCTCGCCGCCGGAGATCTCCACCCCGTTTTCCTCAAAGTCCTTATACAGGCAGGTGTCCAGTCCATGGGGAAGCTGACGCAGACGGTCCGCGAATCCGGCTTTGATCAGGCAGGCTTCTGCCCGCGTTTTATCATACTCCACACTGGCGGCCACATTCTGCCCAAGGCTGAAGGAAAACAGTTTAAAGTCCTGGAACACCACTGAAAATATCGTCATGTATTCCTGATAATTATATTTTCTGATATCGATGCCGTTGAGCAAAATCTCTCCCTCGGTGGGATCATACAGACGGCACAGCAGCTTAATCATAGTGGTTTTTCCGGAACCGTTCATTCCGACAATCGCAAGGCGCTGCCCGACTTTAAAACGAAAATTCACATGCTTCAGAGCATAACTGTCAGCGGAAGGATACCGAAAAGACACATCCCGAAACTCGATTTCATAGTCATTGTCGCCGACTTCGCAGAAAGCCCGCTTTTCCACCGGGAGAGTACCTTTCTTCAAAACATCTTCAACATTCAGATATTCCAGTGTGGACAGCTGCCTGTTGGATGAGACCGCGTATTCTTCTATTGCCGCGCAGGCACTGGCAGCGGAATTGGAAAACCGGTAAATAATCCCGGCGTACTTGACCACTTCCCCCACGGTCAGTGCCCCCGCAACTGCGCGAATGACGACAAACAGATACGAAATCATCTGCAGCACGCCTGCTGAAAAGTTGGAGAAAAATCCGGATTCCATACTGTTGCGGATAATCTGATTCATCCAATGATTCTTTATCTCCACATCCCCCTGCAATTTACTCTCGATCATGGGCTTCGCCCCATAAAGCCGAATATCCTTTCCATAGTGATAATTCTGAATCCGCCAGAGACAGTATCCGAGGAAACTCTTGTCCAAAGTCGGATCATCCAGCAGCGCATACTGTTTCTTTCTCTTGGCAGACGTAATCCACACGTTGAGTACAATGACGGCAAAAAATGCAGTCAGCAGAAGCACTGTCGAACTGTCCCGGAAAATATCCTCTTTCAGCAGCAAGGGAAGCATCAGAGCAAAGGACAGCACGCAGGAAAGAACGCTGCTCAGCAGCCAGGGAAGCTGACCCGCCAGAGAATAAAAGCCGGCTCCCCATTCATTGTCATGCTGGATGCTTGTCCGAATTTCGTTGACCTTGGGGCTGTCCAGGAGAGGATAGTCCATGGAAATGGTTTTCATACTCATCAGGGTATCGTATCTTCTTCCGCACAGATCGGTATGTACCTGCTTTAATTTTTGAAAATACGATTTCAGCACGGTCAATACAAAAATCCCGGATACGGAGAGCAGGGAAACGAATAAAAGTCTCCGAAATTCCCGTCCCTTCTGCAGCCCGTCTAAAATATATCCGGATAAATAAATTCCGATAAGAGGGAGGACGGAATCAATCAGCGCCTCACCCATGCTGTGAATCAGCAGCCACCGATCCATCTGCCAGATGAGCCGCAGCGCAATGCCAATATTTTTCCATCTGTTATTGTTCATCCTCTTCTCCCTCCCTGTCGTTTTGATCATAACCTTCATGTACCTGACCGCATAGCGCATCACTGCCCAGGAAAGTCTGGCAGGTGCATTTGGCGTCCCTGAATTCATGCCGCCTATTCGGCGGCGGACTTTCATAGTAAGAGCTCTGCACCGTGAACATCCGGCAGTAGTCGCCGCCTTTCTGCAGAAGCTTTTCATGAGTTCCCTCCTCTGTGATTTTCCCATCCTTTAAAAACGCAATTTTATCGCAGAAGCGGGTGGACGCAAGTCGATGAGAGATATAGATTGCGGTTTTGTCCCGGGCAATTTCATGGAACTGCTGATAGGTCTGACTTTCCGCAATGGGATCCAGGGCGGCGGTCGGCTCGTCCAGAATGAGAATCGGAGCGTCTTTATAAAGGGCCCTTGCCATCAGCAGTTTTTGCTGCTGTCCTCCGGACAAAACCAGCCCTTCTCCGATCTCCCTGGTCATGGGCGTATCTATTCCGGCCTCGCACTGGCTGATCTGCTCCCAAAGGCCGGCCCTTGTCAGGCACTCCTGTACCCGGCTGCGGTTTAAGCTGCCGGACTGCCGCATCGCCACATTTTCCGCCACTGTAAACGGCGGGATATAGAGCTCCTGAAAAACAGCGGAAAACAGAGTCAGTAAATCTTCCTTTCTGAAATTCCGGATATCCTTGCCTCCAATCAGGATTTCCCCTGAGTCAGGCCTGTAAAATCCGCAGAGCAATTTTATAATAGTTGTTTTTCCCGCTCCGTTTACACCCACCAGGGCCACCTTTTCTCCGGAATTGATTTTCAGGTTAAAATGATCCAACACCGGTTTGCCGTCCGGCTGATAAGAAAATGAGACGTCGCGAAATTCCATAGACATATCCTGAATTTGTGACAGTTCCACCGGAAATTCCGGATCCGGCTCATCGGTGTTATTCAGAAATTCCCGCATGGAATTCATCTTTAAATTCGCGCCGTTTAACTCGTTGAGGTTTCTTACAATCCCGCTGACAAATCCGGAAAACGATGTAATGGCTCCAAAGTACAGGGTAAATTCCGAGACCGTAATCTCATGGGAGATGACCGCATAGATCAGATAGGAATAAGAGATTCCATCCCGCAGCATAAGGACAACTGCATTGACAATCCCGGCGCCAAAGTACCTGTTCTGAATTTTAGCGGTCAATTTTCCGCTTTGCCCGATTAATGTATCCCGAAGATTCAAAAACCACTGCCCTATCTGATACAGGCGCATGTCCTTGCCAAACTGGACGTCGCTCCCTGTACCTGTGACATAGCTGAGCTTCCTGTTATAGATCGCCGCCTCATCCTGTTTTTGATATTCATAATTCTGGGCATGGCGGGTAGCCGCCAGGCTGATGAGAGAAAGGATAACCAGAAGGAAAATGACTGTGAAACTCAGGGTGGAAAGAATACCGGAGTAGATCACAAAGCACAGAACGCTCACAGCAATATCAATAGCAGCAACCACCATTTGGGAAGTCCCGGATCCGTCTCCGCACCACAGAGTCGCCATAGCCCGCTGATATTTGGTCTGCCCTTCCTCACTCTCCACATTTTTGTAGTCGCAGCTTAAAGACTGCAGATACAGCTTCATCTGGTAATAGCGTCTCATGTCATTGTACAGCATGTATTTTCCCAAATCAGCCATACCGGACAGAGCCATAGCCAGCGCCATCATCAGTCCAAAGGATCCCAGTACCGCAAAAATCTCCTTTCTATCCGCCTGATTCATCACAAGGTCCAGCGCCAACTTCGGCATGTAAATGCCGAATACCGGAGAAACCACTCCAAGAAGAATCTGAACAGCAATCAGTAAAAGCAGCATCGGATGTTCTTTTCTGATATCTTGGATCAGGAAGATGATGTTTTGAAAGACATGGTATCGCAAGGGTTGTTTTATTTTTTCCATCCTTTCTACCTCCTGCCGCTTATCCTACCACAAATCCCGGCTGCTTCGGGGATTTTTTCACCAATGGTATGGATTTCTGCACCAACGGCACCGGAGGATACCGATTACAGAGGAAGCATGACTTCGGTAGCGAACACGCCCTCCTCGTTCTGGCGATTGACGTAACCCTCATATTTCTCCGCAAGCCGGTCCACCCGCATCAGGCCAAAGCCGTGGCCTGGCTTATCCTTGCTGGTGAGATAGGTTCTGCCGGATTTTTTCACTTCCCCGCCTGCAGAATTGGAAACCGAAATGTAAAGCTGATTTTTCAGCACGCCGATAAATACCCGGATAAAGCGTCTCTCCCCTTCCGGCTGCCTGAGACACGCCTCCATGGCGTTGTCCAGCAGATTTCCGATGATAGCGCACAGATCGATCTCCGACAGTTTAAGTTCGGCGGGTACTACGGCCTTGGCGCTGACGCTGATTTTTTTGGATTGGATCAGAGACAGCTTGGAGTTCAAAATGGCGTCCACCATGACATTCCCTGTTTTCAGCACCGTATCCACCTGGGTCAGATCAGCGTTCAGCTTGAGCAGATACTCTCTTGTCCTGACCTCGTCGCCGGATAAGGCCAGCAGCGCCTGGATGTGATTGTGATAATCGTGCCTCCAGCCACGCATGGTCTTGTAGATATTCTGCACCTCCTGGCAGTGCTTGGTAATCAGATCATTCTGATATTCCGCAATCCGGCGGTCAATCATTTTTCCAAAAAGCAGATTTCTCAGTCCCATTGTGATTCTCCTTTGAAATAACGGATAAACGCCTGGTTCACCCCATGGTAGCGGCTGCGTGAAAGGGGAATTATAGCTCCATTGTCCAGAGTGATTTGCGTTTTTGCGATACTCTTGATATAGTGGACGCTCACAAGATAAGAACGGTGGCAGCGGACGAACTGGTACTCATCCTCCTGTCCAAGCTGCTTTTCAATGGATGTAATGCTTGCCTTAACCTCAAACTGTCCATCAACCGTGGTAAGCTCACAGCTGTGGGCTGCCGCCTCCACCAGCACAATGCGTGAAACCGGAATCCGTATTGTCTCTCCATCTCCCGGAAGGAGGATACAGCGTTCGGCTTTGCGCAGCCGCTTCGCCGCCCGGTCCAGTACCTCCCATAGTTTCTTGGGAAGAACCGGTTTCATCAAATAGTGCAGCGCCGATACTTCGTATCCATCAGCCATAAAATCGGAAAAACCCGTGATAAAGACAATCTGCACGGACTCATTCTCCCTGCGGATTCTCCTGGCAAGCTCCACGCCGTTTAGTGAACCCATCTCAATATCTAAAAGAAGTATGTCATAATCCTTCTGCTCTTCATAGCGGAACAAAAAACTTTCCCCGGACGGAAACACCTCCAGTTCCAAGACGGCAGACGCCTGTGCCGCCCATTGACGGACAGCACAGGCAATCCATTGAGCATCCTGTTCTCTGTCATCGCAAATCGCGATTTTGTACTTCATTGAACTTTCCTCCCACTTCCCGCATAATGCAAGATAGTCCTATAGATGTCTGCATCTGCGGGTATTGTGAGATGCAGCTTTCTTCTTTCTTACTTTTCTTTCAGCTTTGCTCCGTCGCGGAAGGCATTGCCTACCTTCTCGCCAATCACATGATACGCATTTCCGACCGGATCGAACGTAATCGGCGCCAGCTTCATGACATCAATCTTCCCGTCTGTGAGAATACTCTCATCAGCGCTCACATTCACAATCTCGCCGAACAGATGGCAGCTTTCCGGATCGTAGCTGATCAGCCTGCACTCCAGCGTCATCGGCAGTTCCTCGATGATCGGCGCGTCCACATGCTCCGCCTTTGTGGTATGGAAACCAGCCTTCTCCATCTTGTCCGCCGTATTATTGCCGGATGCAATGCCGACATAATCGCAGGCAGTCATCTGCGCTGACGTCGCCATGCTTACGGTGAATGCCTTTCTCGCCAGAATGTTTTTCGTCGTCTTGTGTCCGGCGCTGATGCACATGCACAGCTCCGTATCGCAGCTGATGCCGCCCCAGGCCGCATTCATCGCATTAGCCCTGCCGTCTTCATCGTAGCTGCCGATAATAAATACCGGCTGCGGGTAAGTCCATGGTTTTGCTCCAAAATTTTTTCTCATTGTTAAATCCTCCTGACTTATACTTATATCTATAAATGAGCAAATATCGAATTTTGCACAAACTTATCCCACAAACTTAAAAGCTTCTTCGAATGAGGCGCTGCTTTTTATGAGGCGGTACAGGTTTGCAAACTGCTCCTGCTTTAGCTGTTGCTT
>CALWSC010000101.1 GCA_944384105.1 uncultured Lachnospiraceae bacterium
CAACAGCTAAAGCAGGAGCAGTTTGCAAACCTGTACCGCCTCATAAAAAGCAGCGCCTCATTCGAAGAAGCTTTTAAGTTTGTGGGATAAGTTTGTGCAAAATTCGATATTTGCTCATTTATAGTTATTATCAGAAATTACAGCTGTGGCTACTTCTACATCACTGGAAACAGCCGTATTTACTGTACTGGGAGCTAATCCAAGAGATTCCGGACTAAAGGTTTCCTTTGTAGATTTAAATACAGATACATCTTCCATAGAAATCTGTCCATCTTCGGAAACTGTCAGGTTATATCTCTTTACTGTACCCTTGTCAGTTACTACAGTTAAAGTACCTTTCACATCAACTTTATTTGCAGTAACAGTAACTTTCATATCCTGGTCACTGTGAATATCTGCATCCAGATTTGAAATATTTCCATCAGTAATACTTGCCTGTGCAATAGTCTCACCTTCCGGAATATTCAGATCTGATAATGTGTACTCTGCGGTACGCGGCAATATTCTGAACATTGCTCCGTTTGTTGGGAACTGAATTCCACCGTATTCAAACACAACTTCATAATCAGCAGCCTCATCTGTTGTAAGAACTTTTCCGGAAGTTGTTTTAAACATTTCAGGCTTGATATTTACAGTAATGTCTGTGCTTGTCTGTGTATGTTTGAAGCTAAATGATGCGCCGCTGAAGTCCAGATCTTCTCCAATGTAATATTCCGTTTTAGTCGGTGCCTGGAATGTCATATCAGAATACTGAACATCATCTAAAGAGAATGCCTGAAGTTCTGCTTTATTATAGATAGCGCTTGCGTCAATTCCTAAATTCAGAATTGCACTCTGTCCATTTTCATCAGAAAATGTTACAGTATCGCTTCCCTGTTTTTCAGGTGTAATTGCATAGTAATCAGAAATTTCAAGCTCTTTGTTCTCACCGTCTGCATCCTGAAGGTTAACTTCTTTAGAATTTAACTCTTCTATAGTTACGCGACCTTTATCAGAGGAAGCTTCTTCAGCTAAAATACCCAATGTAGCAGTATCATTTTTATCAGCCAAGATTCGAGCTTTCATAGTAATGCCATCAATTGTGCATGCCCATGGATCCGTAGTCTGTGCTGTATTACCGCTTAAATATTTAAATTCATCTAATGTAATTTCCCAAGCTGCAGCTTCAACACCAACATTTCCATTTGCACAAGCAAAATCAAATGCACTTAAAGGTAAGGTATCTTTAACGGATTTTCCGTTTACATCCGCCGTTACAGTTATTTTTAAATCCGCAATATTGTCCAAGCCAATATAATCGTTGGTATATGCCAGGCGCGCTGCTGTATTTGCAGTCATCCATACATTCGTATCGGCATCAGTAGTAAGCAGCATATCACGATAATATACCTGTTCCTGAATAGCCTCTCTTACATCATTACTGATAGAGAATCGTTTATTGTTCAGGTTGGATACCTGTTTAATTGTCATTGCGCCTGTTTCTGAAATAGAAACATTAATTTCATTGACGATTCTTCCATTATCACCGCCATAGACATAAACAGTTACATCCTGCTTATTTGCGATAGCTTTAGGAGTAAAACGAATACAGTCTTCTCCGTCCTCATTTACTACATACTCCGCTGTGATATAATCCTCATCTTCGGATTCAATCTTGCTGTCAGATAAAACACCGGCAAGTTTCAGTTCATCAAAGGTTTTTACAACACTTTCTGCTGCAAATTTAGTATCCACTTTAAGACTTCCGTTCGCCCGTACAGTGATATCTACCGTTACAACGTTTCTGTCCTTATCTGTAACAGTTAAAGAAGTAGTTCCTGCATTTAAGGCTCTTACGATAACTTTGCCATTTTCAACTCTGGCAGTTGCAATTGCGGAGTCTCCAGTTTCAGCTTTTGCAGCATCAACAGCAAGATCCAAATCAGCCGCGTTATCTAATGTTGTATCATAGTAGATTTTTCCTTCGAATCCTGTATTAATATTAGTATCCGCAACGGAACGAACATAGAACTGGATACTGCCAACTTCTTTTTTCTCAAATTCAGAATAGTCTAATACTACGGCATCTTCATAAGCGCCAGTTCCCTTGCCTTTTGCATCCAGAATTTCAAATCTTGGTGTATTGTTGTTATATACTAATTTAACAGTTTCTGTTGAGCCATCCCCCATATTTAATTTGAAGGTAACTTTATTACCGAGAGATTCAATGACCTGTTCAATGCCTTTATCTGCATCTTTTCTTGCCATTAATTTCTCTTCATCAGATCTGGTATCCGTCAGTTCGATACTCTCTACCACATCTTTATTAGAAAGAGTTAACGGTACAGAAATCTCTTTTGTTACGAGATTAGTTTCTGCGCCATTATTAAGGCTTAAGTAAATACTGCCTGTCCATACACCATCTTCGGATACGCTTCCGTAATTATGATTAACAGCATCTTCAACCAGATGAGTAGAAACGTTGTTCAAATTCCAGCCCTGATTTTTAAGATAGTTTTCAACAGCTTCAGGTATTGCTGTAATTAAATGTTCATTTACAGACTCGGTTACCTGCGTACCCTTAACGAGTGTATCAACTACCACTGTCTGTCCAGAAAATCCATCCAGCTGTTTTTCTGCCGGAGTGTCTGCAACAGTTACTGTTGCATTAAATTTATTAGATGTCACAGACAGAGCATCGTCGCCACCATTGTCCTCAACAGCTAATTTATTTGTGTATGTAACGTCTGCTTTATAAGTATAAGGGTTATAATTTACAGGTTTTGCAGTCTGTACATCACCGCTAGTATTATTATATCTTTCGACAGAAATCTCTACAAGGCTCAGCACTTCCTCGAGATTTTCATTTCCAACGACTTCAGCAATTTTTTCCTCAATTGCTGCCTGCAGAGCAGTTTTAACTGCAGTTGTATCATCATACTGACTATACTCATCCCAGGAAACTTCAAGGGTAAGATCCTGATAATCTCCCATTATTTCATTCAGAATTTTAGGTGTATAGTAACGTACTGTGGTATTGTAATCATCTGCGTTCATGGTATATTCTTTGGTCATTCCATCTTTGGAAATGGAAAGAATACCATTTACCAGTTTCCTGGTTGCATCTGTTGTGTTATTTTCATCACCATATACAGTAGGACTATCACATTCTGATAAATAGTCATGCTCAGAGTGTGTAAAAGTTACCTCGTATTCATCTGACAGCCCAGATACATGCTTTTGGATAGAAGCGTTAATTGCTGCATCAACATCATTCAGGTCATCATATGCAGCAGTTTTTCCTGCATCTTTCCAGTTATTAGTAAATGCGGCAACGTTATTCATAACGCTCATCCACTGACTTGCAACATTTTCGAAGACAGCATCCAGCTCTGAAGCAATGTTATCGGGAAGAGTCGTAGCTAAGGTTGATACGTTACTATCTTCTGCGTCTGCAGCGACAGGTACAACCGTACCTCTGGAAATTAAGGGATTGTTTTGCTGGAAATTTCGGGATGATTCGTGTTAGATTGAAAGGACAAAAATGAGAAATCAGCATACTTTTTTTCTGAGATTTGATACTGCTTTTGGTTAAAATATAGCAAAAAAATAATTTGCTTGAATGAGGATTTACCAGATGTATCAAACTCAAATGAAATTGTATAAAATTTAACTATTAATAAATAGCAGGGAATCCAGATTCACATAAATCCCAGATCATTACAGTAAATAATGTTAGACAGATAAAGCTCATGAATATTATGCCATCACATTTTTGATGCTTATAATGATGATACAAAAATATACCTGTATTACAGCGAAATGGAAATTAACTATTGATATGACGTTTTTTTCTATTTTACATTTCCCTTATAAGCATTACCATTCACTCATCAAAAAGCATATGGTTTAAACACACAGCAGCATCCAATGTGGATTCGAAAATATGCTCTGTACAAAAGACTGTCAATAACCGTCTGTGTGTCCCTTGCATGGTATGAGGCGTTAGCTTAACTTGATGATAAAGCCTTGTAGGACACCGCCTGCTGTCTGAAAACCTACCCTTGCCTGGATTATGAAAGCAAGCATAGAAGAATTTATTGTTTCAGAGACTCCTGTTTAGTTTATCTTTATGGAACTTCAAAATTTGAAAAATAATAATGCATAGTGCTGTGAGGGCAGAAATGAGTATTTTTGTGTCGTCATCACAATTTTATGATATTAAAATGTAACGCCATCACATTTTAGGGCGCGTTTCATACAAAAATCTTTGTATATGCTTTAAAATGATGCCGACGGATAAGAAGAACTTCATTTTCTGAAAATATCAAAAGAGAAAAATTTTACACATTTTTATCACATATCTCCCATGCAACGCTTCAGATTCCTAAATAAAGCGATTTTTTGTAAAATCTTAATTTGATGCCGTGATGTGGTTAGAAAGGTCATTCTATTTTGCTGTTTGACATCTCTAATCCTTAGCGAATATCCAAAATCCCAATTTGATTCATTCAGCAGCAGCCGGCAGAGCCAAGAAATTAAGAATTAGAACAATTTTCCCTTCACCTATATTTCCCGATTCCGCAAAAAATGAATTTTCATAGAAAAATTATTCTTTTTGCAATTACAGCCTGATACTATTGCGATAAAAAAGTTACCTTTTTAATTGATAGGAAGGTATAAGGATATCTTTCGCTATTGTCTTGAATTTTGAAACAATATCAATTACACAGATATTCCCGGATGATTCCACAACATCACAAGCCAGAATATATTCGCCTTTGAAAAAATACCGCCGCTGACAATGCCTTTCTCCGCGATTTTTTGCACATACGATTGCATATATATTCAGCCTGCACAAAGCGCTGCAAAAACATAAGGCGCCGATACGTTACTCAAAACATATCAGCGCTTAAAATATCACGAAATGTCGTTGGATTTTTATAACATAATACGTTAAAGACTTTTGGAGGTACAGTCCATATGCGAAAGTATTCGGCAAAAAGCATTTCTGTATTCTGCGTTATTATCAACAATAAACATCCTGCATTCGTATGCAGATTTATCCCTGGCAGTATGACGGAGCTCTAAAGAGTGTTTCTGCTTACCGAATTGCCCTGTGCGGGCATTTCTTCTTACACTCCCCGCACCGAATACATTCCATACTGTTTGGTTTTTCGCATACATCGATATCCATCTTACAAACCTTCCGGCAAACCCCGCATTTCGTACAGGCGGTTTTATCTATCTTATATCTCCGGAACGCAATAGGATTAAAGAATCCGTAAATTGCTCCCAGCGGGCAAAGATATTTGCAGAATGGCCGGTACACCCACAGGGACATGATAATTAATACTGCAAGAATGGTTCCTTTCCAGGCAAAAAGCCATCCGATGGACGAGCGGATCCCTTCATTTAAAAGTGCCAGCGGAACTCCGGCAGTCAGCGTCCCCGACGGACATATGTATTTGCAGAAGTATGGTGCGCCGACGCCGTAGGCGTCCAGAGCGAAGAGCGGCAGTATGATTACAAAGCCGGCGAGTATCACATACTTTACCCATTTCAAAATGTGATGTCCCGGCAGGCTTTTTCGCTTTTTGAAGAAGGGTATTTTGTACAGCAGATCCTGAATAAGGCCGAACGGACACAGCCAGCCGCAGACGAAACGGCCGAGTATTGAGCCGACGAGCAGAAAGAAGCCAATCAGGTAGAGCGGCACCCGGCTGCCCGGGGTGGCGAGCGCGGACTGGAGAGAGCCTAAGGGGCAGGAGCCGAGGGCGCCGGGGCAGGAGTAGCAGTTTAGCCCCGGGACGCAGAGATTTTTGAGCGGACCGGTATAGATAGTGCCCTCGGTGAAGCCTCTGGCATATCCGTTGGTGAGCGCAGTGAAGCAGAGCTGCACGATAAGACGGATATGCTGTTTCAGACGCACGGTCAGCTTAGCCAATGCCGATACACTCCAGGCAGATACGCGCCGCTTTTGACCAGACTCCGGCTGCTTCCCCGTGCTGGATTCCGGTGAGGATCAGTATGATTCCGGCAGCGGCGAGAACAGCCGCCGCCAGGTTCTTCTTTTTCTCCATAGTTCCTCCTATTTATCTGCCAGTATTTCATCGATGATGGATTTCCAGTCGTCTTTTTCCTTTGAACCTGTCACAGTGCGTAGAATGTTTCCATCTGCATCAACAAAAAATGTTGTTGGTACAGAAACCACTGTATTCAGACGGGTTTCCATGAGTGTCTGAGAGGGCAGCAGATGGAGATAATCTGCGCCTGTCTGCTCGATGAGCCCCTGCGCTTTTTCCACCTGGGATTGGACGATTTCGCCGGATGAGTCGATTGCGTCGAGGACAATGCCGACGATCTGAAAGTCGGAGCTGTCGTATTCTGAGGCGATTTCGCCGAGATCCGGCATCTCATTGAGACAGGGTCCGCAGAACGTCGCCCAGACATTGAGCATGGTGACTTTGGAGTTTTTCAGGATTTCCTGGTCAATGCTTGTCCCGTCCATAGCGGTGGCGACGAAGGAGGAGAACTGTCCTGAGGAGGCTGTCTGTTCTTCTGATGAACCGCATCCGGCGGTCAGAAGTGATGCGGACAGGCACAGGATAGCGGCAGCGCGTTTTAGTTTTCTGATCATATGATAATCCTTTCTTACATTGCGTTTTTTATCTCATTGTATGGTAAGATGTCCCGGAAAGTCAACTGGAAATCCGCCAGCTCATTGAAATCTTTTACCGGGAATAGTAAAATAGCGGCAGAGGGCAGAGGATGCCCGGATTTTATACGGCAGGAGGTTGCTATGACGATACATGGATTTAATAAATTGACGCTTCTGGATTTTCCCGGCAAGGTGGCATGCACGGTCTTTTTCGGCGGCTGTAATTTCCGCTGTCCGTTCTGCCACAATGGAAATCTCGTTCTGCATCCCGAGAGGGAGCCGGTAATTCCGGAGGAGCAGGTGTTTAAGGTGCTGGAGAAGAGAAAGGGGATTCTGGACGGAGTGTGCATTACAGGCGGTGAGCCGACGCTGCAGAGGGAACTGCCGGCTTTTATCACTCGCATTAAGTCGATGGGCTACCTGGTGAAGCTGGATACAAACGGTTATCGTCCCGAAGTGTTAAAGATGCTGGTGGAGGATCGCCTGGTAGACTATGTTGCCATGGATATTAAGGCGGCTCCCTCCAGGTATCCGCAGGTCTGCGGTCTGGAGGGGCTGGAAATCTTGAAAATTCAGGAGTCCATTGAGTATCTGATGGAGGATCATGTGGATTACGAGTTCCGTACTACCGTGATGCGGGAGTTCCATCAGAAGGAGGACTTTGAGGTAATAGGAAAATGGCTGAAGGGCTGCAGGAGATATTTCCTGCAGGGGTATCAGGAGTCTGACTTTGTGATTTCGCCGGGATTTAGCGGGTATTCGAGGGAACAGCTGGAGCGGTTCAGAACGCAGCTTCTGAAGTATATTTCTCAGGTGGAGGTGCGCGGCGTGGAGTAGGGCACTCATGCAAGTGTCCGGTACCAGTAGCCGAAGCGCACATTTTCACCCATGTTTGCGTTTGAGGGCTTAAAGTGAGAGTAGCCGAAGAGTTCCGCCATAAATTTCTCGCGCGCCGAATAGACGCCCGGGACTCCGATAATGCACGATGTCTTTGTGCGTCCGAGCATCAGGTGGCGGTAATTGTAGTAACCGTACAGCAGAAATTGGTTGGGGGAGATGATCCACCCGATTCGCCGGAGTGCGGGAAAGTCCCCTGGTGTGATTTTAACGCAGTCTGTAATATCATCATCCCCAAAAGGAGAAAAGGATTCCCAGGTGTTCAGCACCTGCTGCCACTGCCGGTCCCGCAGATCCTTAGGAGTTTCAGGTTCCTCATCCGCGGAGGCAATATGCACCTCTTTTGGAGCTGCATCCGAAACGGATTTTAGCGAAGCGGAGGACGCTGTATCCGAAACTGACTTCAGTGAATCAGATGACATGGCGTCTGCGTTAGAAACTGACTTTAGTGAATCGGATGACAAGGCGGCTGCGTTAGAAGCTGCTTTCGGCGAAGTGCCGGATGGGACCGCTGCGTCAGGCATGGTTTCCTGCAGCGTATCAGCCGAAGGCGCGGTATCCGTTCCGGGGTTCCAGGCGGAAAATGATGAGGGGAGGATGGGCAGATCGTCCCACTGGGTTGCGTAGATTTTTCCGTTTCCGGCAAAGAAGATCATGCCGCTGAGCTGCTGAAGGGAAACGCCGCATTCCCCCAGGTTTTCCGGATCTGCGAGGATAGAGCCGTAAACGCAGCCGTTTGATGCCGGTAGCCTGCCCAGGAATACGCCCGCGATGCCGTCTGTGCGTCTGAGAAAGCCGTAGACGTCCGCTGCAGTGCCGTCCGGCAGGGAGAAAGCACTGATGCGCAGTGTGATCTGGCAGCGGCGGTTTCTGGAATCCACCTTGACAAATCCCCTGTTTTCGCCTTTAATATCCTTGTGGTATTCGTAGAGGTAGGAGACAAATCTCTGATAATCTGACATATGACAAATCCTTTCTGGAAGCTGTATCGCAGTTGTCCTTACAGAAAGGTATGAGGAAAGGGCGGAAAGTATGAGAGCAACCGGAGAAAAAGAGAGAGGGCACGAGTATTATATGAAGGAAGCGATTCGGCAGGCAAAGAAGGCGGAAGCGCTCATGGAGGTGCCGATCGGGTGCGTGATTGTGTATGAGGGCAGGATTATTGCCCGGGGATATAACCGTAGAAATACAGACAAGAACACGATTTCACATGCCGAGATGAATGCGATTAAGAAGGCGAGCAGGAAGCTGGGGGACTGGCGTCTGGAGGGATGTACGATGTATATCACACTGGAGCCGTGCCAGATGTGTGCCGGGGCTATCGTGCAGGCGCGTATCAGTGAAGTTGTAATTGGCAGCATGAATCCCAAGGCGGGCTGCGCAGGATCAATTCTGAATCTTTTGGAAATGCCTCAGTTCAATCATCAGGTGCAGGTGACGCGCGGCGTAATGGAACAGGAGTGCAGTGAAATGCTCAGCGAATTTTTTCGAAAACTGCGAAAGATAAAGAAAGAGGAAAAATTAAGAGAAAAAGAATTGACGTGAGGACGCTTTGGCACTATAATAGACAGGTACTTGATGTTTTATTCTGGAGACGTACCGAAGAGGCCGTAACGGGAATGACTCGAAATCATTTTGTCCCATCCGGGGCACGTGGGTTCGAATCCCACCGTCTCCGTAGGAAAGAGTGTGAGCAATGGACGGTTTAGACGCCGCCCATTGCTTTTTTCTTTTCACAATAGGAGGAGTAGTTATGAAATCAACCGTTCGCTATGCGTTCCTGAAATCGCTGCCTGTGATGTTTGGCTACATATTTCTGGGAATCGCATTCGGTATTCTGATGCAGCAGGCAGGCTTTCCGGTGTGGATGTCTCTGTTCGTAAGTCTGATTGTCTACGCAGGGTCAATGCAGTTCGTGCTTGTGACGCTGCTCTCATCCGGGGCGTCTGTCCTGCTCACAGCTGCAATGACGCTTCTGATCAACAGCCGCCACATTTTTTACGGGCTGTCGTTTGTGGAGAAGTTTAAGGCGATGGGAAAGAGATATTTTTATATGATTTTTTCCCTGACGGACGAGACGTATTCCGTGCTTTGTTCCGTTAAGCCGGAGGATAAAGCGGAAAAAAAGCAGGCGATGTTTCTGATTGCACTGTTTGATCAGGCGTACTGGGTAGCGGGCTCTGTGATCGGCGCTGCGGTCGGAGGCGTGCTGCCGTTTGACACCACGGGGATCGATTTCTCGATGACAGCGCTGTTTGTCGTGATTTTTCTGGAACAGTGGCTGGATGCAAAATCGCATATTCCTGCAGTCGTGGGACTTGTTTCGGGAGTATCGTTCCTGCTGCTTCTGGGCGCGGATAATTTTATTCTGCCGTCTCTGATTGTGACGGTAACAGTCCTGCTTTTGTGCAGGAGGCAAATTGAGGGAAAGCCGGAGGTGAGTGAAAATGCCGATTGACTGGAAATATGCAGTTTTGCTTATTTTGACGGCCGCTCTGGTCACACTTTGCATTCGCGCAGTTCCGTTTCTGCTTTTCGGCAGGGAAAGGAAAATGCCTGATGCGGCCGCGTATCTGGGGAATATCCTGCCGGCTGCGATGATGGCGACGCTTGTGGTCTATTGCCTGCGGTCGATACATCTGACACAGTTTCCGAGCGGTATCGCAGAGCTGATTTCCGTTGCAGTAGTTGCGGGGCTTCACCTGTGGCGGCGAAATACGCTCCTGAGCATTGCAGGGGGAACGATCTGCTATATGATTTTGGTACAGAATGTATTTATTGTATGAAAGGATAACGGGACCCCAAGATCATGTGTTCACATCTGCGGGAACAAACATGACATAGAAACAGAAAAGAAGACAGGATGAAGATTCCGATTTCGGAGTCCTCAGCCTGTCTTCTTTTTTTACCGTGCACCGCACCTCGAACGATCCATCCCAGACGTTACCTCTACAGTTAACTCGGCCCAGGCACCCTTACGGCACACAAGAGGTTCTGCTTAGTGCTGCTACATTCCTGTCCTGACACGGTTCACAGATTCCTGTTGCGTAAGACCCAAACGTCAACGCCACTTATAGAGGGCAGCTCCACAATGTAAAGCCCTCAGATTGGTATCACCCCTGCTGTAGCGGATTGCAGGTTCAGGGCACCGCTATCTCCCCGGCTGCACGGATCTTTATTATACAATGGATTGGCAGGAATGTCAATGCGCGGCATTAAAATTTGAAAATTCTGTAATAAAAGAAAATTTATAAATATAATGGAAAATAGTGGTGGTTCTCTCGAAAATACGGTATAATAAGACAATAACAGCAGATAAATTCAGAAAAAATATAGAGAGGAGAAGTATATGGCAAAGTACAAATGCAGTGTGTGCGGATTCATTTATGACGAAGAGGCGCAGGGAGCACCGCTGGACAGTCTGACGGAGTGCCCGGTCTGTCACCAGCCGATGCGGGCGTTTGAGCTGTATGAGGAGCAGGCGCAGCAGATACCGGAGCATCAGGCACAGAAGACAAAGCTCGATTATCCGGAAGCTTATGCGCGGACAGATGCTTCCTGCCGCTGGATGGAGGAGATTCACCGTATTGCCGTTACGGGAAAGTCGGTATCTGCCGCCATGGGCACGAAGATGGCAATGCCCTCATGGGACGACATTCTGTTTCTGGGCGCGCAGTTAAATCCCATGCCGCTGGATGAAAATGCCCCGGTAGATACGCGGGTTGTCATCGGAAAGCATGCAAAAAGGCCGATGGTTCTCGAAAATCCTGTCTACGTCTCTCATATGTCATTTGGCGCTCTGTCGAAGGAGGCGAAGATCGCTCTTGCTGAAGGCACGGCAATGGCAGGCAGTGCGATGTGTTCCGGGGAAGGCGGTATCCTGCCGGAGGAAATGGCAGCAGCGGACAAGTATATTTTTGAATATGTGGGAAATCGCTACAGTGTGACGCCTGAGAATTTGAAGAATTCGGATATGATTGAGATTAAGATCGGACAGGGCACGAAGCCCGGCATGGGCGGTCATCTTCCGGGAGAGAAGGTCACGGAGGAGATCAGCCGCATCAGAAATAAGCCCATGGGGCAGGATGTGATTGCACCTGCGCGTTTCCCGGGCATTGACACGCGGGAGGATCTGAAGGATCTCGTGGAGCAGCTTCGGTTTGCGTCGGACGGAAGGCCGATCGGCATTAAGTTCGCTGCGGGAAGGATTGAGCAGGATCTGGAATTTGCGGTATATGCCAAGCCGGATTTTATCACGATTGACGGCAGAGGAGGCGCCACGGGATCCTCGCCTCTGTTCCTGAGGGAGTCATCGAGTGTGCCGACGGTGTATGCGCTTTACAGGGCGAGAAAGTAACTCGATTCCATCGGCTCTGACATCAGCCTGACCATTACCGGAGGTCTGCGCGTATCCTCGGATTTTGCAAAGGCGCTTGCGATGGGAGCGGATGCGGTGGCGATCGCGACTGCGGCTTTGATGGCGCTTGGATGCCAGCAGTACAGGATATGCGGAACCGGCATGTGTCCGGTAGGTATTGCGTCTCAGGATATGGAGCTTCGCTCAAGACTTAACGGTACGGCAGGAGCGCAGAGAGTCGCAAATTTCCTCAACGTTTCTCTGGAGGAGCTTAAGATGTTCGCCAGAGTGACAGGACATGAGAAGCTGTCGGATCTTTCTGCTGCGGATTTGTGTACGGTCAGCAGGGAGATCAGTGAATATACAAATATCCCGCATGCATGACAAGAATTTCTGTTGTGATTGAGAAAAAAATAGGATATAATGAAGAAGCAGAAGGTCAGAACCCACAAAAGCATTGGGGTTACAAGGAAGAAAGGAAGGTTAGCAGCACATGAAGCGAATTGGTTTGTTAACTAGCGGTGGAGACTGCCAGGCGCTCAACGCGACCATGAGAGGTGTGGTAAAAGGACTGGCAAATAATATCGATGATTTGGAAGTCTATGGATTTATGAATGGATATAAGGGACTCATCTACGGCGATTACCGGATGCTTACATCGAGAGATTTCTCCGGTATTCTGACGAGAGGAGGCACTATCCTGGGAACGTCCCGCCAGCCTTTCAAGTTAATGCGTGTGCCGGATGAGAAGGGAATCGACAAGGTGGAGGCAATGAAGCAGACATACTATAAGCTGCGTCTGGACTGCCTCGTGATTCTGGGCGGCAACGGTACTCAGAAGACCGCGAACCTGCTTCGCGAGGAGGGATTGAATATCATCCATCTTCCGAAGACGATCGACAACGATATCTGGGGCACGGATATGACCTTTGGCTTTTACAGTGCAGTAAATATCGCCACGGAAGCGATCGACTGCATCCACACGACAGCTTCTTCACATAACCGCGTGTTTATCGTGGAAGTTATGGGACATAAGGTAGGATGGCTGACTCTGTACGCAGGCATTGCCAGCGGCGCAGACGTGATCCTGATTCCGGAGATTCCGTATGATCTGGATAAGGTTGTGGAGGCGATCGATAAAAGGAAGAAGCGCGGAAGCGGATTTACGATCCTCGCAGTGGCTGAGGGAGCAATCTCCAAGGAGGATGCGAAGCTTCCGAAGAAGGAGCTCAAGAAGAAGCAGGAGGAGTACGCGAAGAAATATCCTTCCATTTCCTACAAGATTGCCAAGGACATCGAGGCAAGAACGGGAATGGAGATCCGCGTGACGGTTCCGGGACATACGCAGAGAGGCGGCAGCCCGTGTCCGTATGACCGCGTGCTTTCCACACGCCTTGGCTCTGCAGCAGCGAAGCTGATCCTGAATGATGAGTACGGTTATATGGTCGGCATGGTAAACGGCAAGACGAAGAAGGTGCCTCTGGAAGAGTGCGCAGGCAAGTTAAAGACCGTTACTCCGGACGCACAGGAGATCAAGGACGCGAAGAGAATCGGAATCAGCTTCGGAGATTGATGATAAAGGAGAGATTCCATGAGTTATACCGCTCTGTACCGGAAGTTCCGTCCGGATACGTTTGAAGACGTCAAGGGACAGGAACACATTGTTACAACACTGAAGAATCAGATGCGGGCGAACCGCATCGGGCATGCGTACCTCTTCTGCGGAACGAGGGGAACCGGTAAGACCACAGTGGCAAAGATCCTTGCGAAGGCGGTCAACTGTGAGCATCCGGTGGACGGAAGCCCGTGCAATGAATGTGAGACGTGCCGCGCCATTCAGGCGGGCACGTCCATGAACGTGATAGAGATCGACGCCGCTTCCAACAACGGCGTCGATAATATCCGTGAGATCCGCGAGGAGGTGGCTTACCGTCCGACGCGCGGAAAGTATAAGGTGTACATTATCGACGAGGTTCATATGCTTTCAACAGGAGCGTTCAACGCCCTGCTGAAAACACTGGAGGAACCTCCTTCTTATGTCATCTTCATTCTCGCCACGACTGAGGCGCACAAGATCCCGGTTACGATTCTGTCGCGCTGCCAGCGATATGATTTCAGAAGAATAACGATTGATACAATCGCGGCGAGGCTGCAGGAGCTTCTCGATGCTGAGGGCGTAGAGGCGGAGGAACGTGCGGTCCGTTATGTGGCAAAAGCAGGCGACGGGTCTATGCGTGATGCGCTGAGTCTTCTGGATCAGTGCATCGCATTTTACATGGATCAGAGGCTGACGTATGACAAGGTTCTGGATGTGCTCGGGACAGTCGACAATGAGGTGTTCAGCCAGCTTCTGCGCCGTGTGCTTGCGCAGGATGTTGTGGGATGCATCAGGCTTTTGGAGGAGCTTGTAAACCGGGGAAAGGAGATGGGGCAGTTTGTCTCGGACTTCACCTGGTATATGCGCAATCTGCTGCTTGTGGGAAGCGCGGACAGCACGGAAGACGTGCTGGACGTCTCGACAGAGACGCTGCAGAGCATGGAGGAGGAAAGCCGGATGGTCGAGCCGGAGACACTGATGCGCTATATCCGCGTGTTTTCCGAGCTTGCCGGACAGATTCGTTACTCGGCGCAGAAGCGTGTGCTCGTAGAGATTGCGCTGATCAAGCTGTGCCGACCGGCAATGGAGACAAATATGGACTCGATTCTGGATAGACTGCGCGTGCTTGAGGAGAAGATGGAACATGGCATCCCGGTGACGGCCGCGGCAACACAGCCGAATTCTGCGGCAGGTGTGCAGGCTGATACGCAGACGCCTGCTGCAATAAAGCCTGAACCGGCGAAGGCAGCGCCCGAAGACCTGAAGAGAGTGAGAACCCAGTGGCGCTCGATTGTCGGCGCTGCAGAGGGGATGTTCAAGCAGTTTTTAAATACTGCCATCCCAAAGTACAACGGCAATACGGGCGAGGCGAAGCTTTATGTCGAGTTTACAAATCCGCTTGCGGCAAAGTACACCAGGGATGAGGATGCAAAGGCGGAATTGGAGCAAATCATCGAGGAGCTGATCGGTAAGAGTGTAGAGGTTGAGATGGTGCTCGCCGACGCGGGAACACACGGTCATCTTGCAGAGATTTCCGTGGATGAGATACTGAAAAATGAGATTCATATGCCGGTGGAGATCGAGGATGACCCGCCGGAAGATTTTTGATTTTATGAAAATGGAGGAATGTTAAGGAATGGCTAAGCGTGGAGGATTCCCGGGCATGGGTATGCCCGGAAATATGAATAATCTGATGAAGCAGGCACAGAAGATGCAGAAGCAGATGGAGGAGAACCAGAAGGCGTTTGAGGAGAAGGAGTTCACTGCAGCCGCGGGAGGCGGCGCTGTTGAGGTTACGGTAAGCGGCAGGAAGGAAGTTACAAAGGTGAAGCTCTCGGAGGAAGTTGTGGATCCGGACGACATCGAGATGCTTGAGGATCTTGTTATGGCGGCCACAAACGAGGCGCTGCGCAAGATGGAGGAGGAGTCTGCAGCGATGATGTCAAAGCTGACAGGCGGTCTTGGGGGACTCGGCGGAGGCTTCCCGTTCTGATATGGAATACTACAGCAACCACATCACGAAGCTGATTGAGCAGCTCTCAAGACTTCCGGGCGTGGGAGCCAAGTCTGCCCAGCGGCTCGCATTTCATATCGTAAATATGCCCGCGGATCAGGTAAAACAGCTTGCAGATTCCATCACCGGCGCGAAGGCGAATATCCGCTACTGTAAGGTATGTCAGACTTTGACCGATCAGGATGTGTGCCCGATCTGCGCAAATGTAAAGCGTGACCATAAGGTTATTATGGTGGTGGAGAACAGCCGGGATCTGGCAGCGTATGAGAAGACTGGAAAGTTCGACGGTGTTTATCACGTGCTGCACGGAGCAATTTCGCCGATGCTGGGAATCGGACCAAATGATATTAAGCTAAAGGAACTGATGCAGAGGCTTCAGGGGGACGTCGAAGAGGTTATTATCGCTACGAACTCAAGTTTGGAGGGAGAGACGACCGCAATGTACATCAGTAAGCTGATCAAGCCGACGGGAATTAAGGTGACGAGGATCGCCAGCGGAGTGCCGGTGGGCGGAGATCTGGAGTATATTGATGAAGTCACACTGCTGCGCGCGCTCGAAGGCAGAGTTGAGCTGTGACGCGTTGTAATAGAGAAACTATGGCGAAGAAGAAAGTGACGTCCATGGATGTTGCCAGGGAGGCAGGCGTCTCCCAGGCGACGGTATCCATGATACTGAACAAAAAGTACAATGTAACATTTTCAAAGGAAACCATCAGACAGGTAGAACAGACTGCCGAGAGGCTGGGGTATCAGCTCCCGCGGCAGCGCCCGAAGCGCTCGGGCAGAACGAGAAAGCTTCTGGTGGTTTTTTGTCCTACTTTGACGAATCCGTATTACGTTATGCTGCTGCAGGGCATCGAGTCCGCTGCAAAGGAACAGGGATACGGCGTATTTGTCTGCAATACGCAGAGAGATCTGAAGATTGAGGAAGATTATCTGCGCATGATGCGGGAAGTATCGCCGATGGGGATTATTTACGCCTGCAATCCGAGCTTCGGTACTCAGGTGGAGGAGCTTTCGCGCGAGATCCCTGTTGTGGTGATCAGCAACCGTGAGGATGAGTTTGAGATCGATGCAGTTGCCATTAATAACCGCAAGCCCGGCATTCTGATGGCGCGCCACCTCCTGGAGCTGGGGCATAGGGACGTGGCGTTTGTTTCCCCGCCGCTGACGCTGCGGCAGCATCAGCGGCAAAAGAGAGTTGAAGGATTCCTGATGGAGTTTGAAAAGGCCGGACTGAAAGACAGGGTGCTGGTGCGTGCGACGGAGGAGGACAGGGATACAGTGATCCCGAGTATTGATTCTGAATATCGCATGGGATATGAACTGACGCAGCAGCTTTTTGACGAGGGAATGCCGGTGACCGCGATTGCAGCGCTCAACGATATGGTGGCGTTTGGAGTAATGGATGCGCTTCTGGAGAAGAAGTACCGAATTCCGGGTGATATTTCCGTGGTCGGATGTGATAATACGCTGTTTTCCGGTTTTCAGACAATCGGGCTTACAACAGTGGAACACTTTGTGCCGCAGAAGGGGCGGGATGCCTGTGAGATCATTCTGCGCAAGATTCACTCCCGGAAGTCGTATTCCAGAGGAGACGAGCCCACGAGCATTTACCATGTGGAGTATGAGCCGCGCCTGATTGTGCGCGGCAGCACAGGATATCCAAAACCGGAAAAAATTAATGAACGCCGTTAATAATATTAGTAATAATATAATTAATAATAAGGTTTTCCCCCATAATCTCCGGGAATTTCTGGGGGCTATGATTAATAATAGTAAAAAATATTAACTGAAATTTGTGTTAATAAAAAACGCAGACGGTTGACCGCTGCAGGAATTGTGCTATACTGAAACCATAGATTACAGAGCTGCCGGAGCGGAGAGCTTCCGGATTACATTTCAGGAGGAAAAAGGTATGAGATTCTTTATTGACACAGCAAAGGTAGAGGATATTAAAAAGGCAAACGACATGGGAATTATCTGCGGCGTGACGACAAATCCGTCTCTGATTGCAAAAGAGGGAAGGGACTTTAAGGAGGTTATCTCCGAGATCGCTTCTATTGTCGACGGACCGATCAGCGGGGAAGTGAAGGCAACGACGACGGACGCAGAGGGAATGATCCGCGAGGGACGTGAGATTGCTGCGATTCACCCGAATATGGTTGTAAAAATCCCGATGACAGCGGAAGGATTGAAGGCATGCCATACACTTTCCAAGGAAGGTATTAAGACAAATGTGACGCTGATCTTTACCGCTAACCAGGCGCTTCTGGCAGCGCGCGCCGGCGCGACGTACGTTTCGCCGTTCCTGGGAAGACTGGACGATATTTCCGTAAGGGGCGTGGATTTAATCCGTGAGATTGCCGAGATTTTCGAGGTGGCAGGCATTGAGACGCAGATCATCGCGGCAAGCATCCGCAACCCGATGCATGTGACGGATTGTGCGCTGGCGGGAGCTGACATTGCGACTGTACCGTATAAGGTACTGGAGCAGATGACGAAGCATCCGCTGACAGACGCCGGAATCGAAAAGTTCCAGGCAGATTACAGAGCGGTTTTCGGAGATTGAAAAACGAGCAGCAGTTCAACAAGGCCAAACTGTTAAAAAAAGATATTGCATCGCTTCAAAATATATGGCATACTGATACAGCCTAAGGCTGTAATGCCGCGGGAAGTTCCCTGCCGCCGCAGGCAGGGCGTGTGACTGTATAACGAGCAGTTGCCAATTGAAAGGAGAAAAGAATGAACAAACTGGAACTTCAGAGAACCGCGAACGAGATCCGCAAGGGTATTGTGACATCTACACACGCGGCAAAGGCGGGACATCCGGGCGGCTCATTATCGGCTGCTGAGATTTTCGCATATTTGTATTTTGAAGAGTTAAATATTGACCCGAAGGAGCCGAAGAAGCCGGATCGCGACCGCTTCGTGCTGTCTAAGGGACATACTGCTCCGGGACTTTACTCCACTCTTGCACTGAGAGGATTCTTCCCGGTTGAAGATTTAAAGACACTGCGCCATACGGGTTCCTATCTGCAGGGACATCCGGATATGAAGAAGGTTCCCGGCGTGGATATGTCCACTGGCTCACTGGGACAGGGGATTTCCGCTGCTGTCGGCATGGCGCTTGCAGCGAAGTTAAGAGGTGATTCCTACCGCGTTTATACGCTTCTGGGCGACGGTGAGATTCAGGAGGGACAGGTCTGGGAGGCTTCTATGATGGCGGGCTTCCGCAAGCTGGACAATCTTGTAGTAATTGTGGACAACAACAACCTGCAGATTGACGGAAGCATCGAGGAAGTGAATTCCCCATATCCGATTGATAAGAAGTTTGAGGCGTTTAATTTCCATGTGATCAATGTGAAGGATGGAAATGATTTCGACCAGCTCGCAGCCGCATTCGCGGAAGCGAGAACGGTTAAGGGAATGCCTACGGCGATTATCGCCAAGACACTGAAAGGAAAAGGCGTCTCCTTCATGGAGAACAATGTGGACTGGCACGGAAAAGCGCCGAATGATGAACAGTACGCGCAGGCGATGCAGGAGCTCGAGAAAGCAGGTGAACAGTTATGACAGAGACAAAGAAAATTGCTACCCGCGACAGCTACGGCAGCGCGCTTGTAGAACTGGGAAAAGAACACGATAACATCGTAGTTTTAGACGCTGACCTGGCAAACGCTACGAAGACCATCATGTTCCGCAAGGAGTTCCCCGAGCGCCATATTGACTGCGGAATCGCAGAGGGAAATATGATGGGCGTTGCAGCGGGACTTGCGGCTGCGGGCATGGTGCCGTTTGCGAGTTCCTTTGCGATGTTCGCAGCAGGACGTGCATTTGAGCAGATCCGTAATTCTATCGGATATCCGAGACTGAACGTGAAGATCGGAGCTACCCATGCAGGTATCTCTGTCGGAGAGGACGGAGCATCTCATCAGTGTAATGAGGATATCGCTCTGATGCGTTCCATTCCTGGAATGGTGGTCATTAATCCTGCTGACGCCACAGAGGCGAGAGCAGCAGTGCGCGCGGCATACGAGTACGAGGGACCGGTGTATCTGCGTTTCGGACGTCTTGCCATTCCGGTGTTCAATGATCCGGAGAATTATACGTTTGAGATCGGCAAGGGAAAGGTGCTGCGTGAGGGAAGTGATGTTACGATTATTGCGACAGGACTTGAGGTGTACCAGTCCCTGCAGGCGGCAGAACTGCTCGCGGCGGACGGCATCGACGCGATGGTGGTAAATATCCACACGATTAAGCCCATCGACAGAGAGCTTGTTGTAGCCGCTGCAAAGAAGACGGGAAAAGTCGTAACAGTGGAGGAACATTCCGTGATCGGCGGCCTGGGAAGTGCTGTGTGCGAAGTGCTTGCCGAAGAATATCCGGTGAAGGTAAAGAGAATCGGCGTCCAGGATGTTTTTGGAGAGTCCGGGCCCGCGCTTGAGCTGCTGAAGAAGTACCGTCTCGACGGACAGGGTATCTACGAGCAGGTGAAAGAATACGTAAAATAAGAATCAGAATAAGGCTGCTGCATTCTCTGCGGCAGCCTTTTGCCAATGTCCGGAAAAGGAGGGAATACTATGCTGAAAAGAACCGGCCAGCCGAGGGGGGATGCAGAGACGAGGAGGAAGAGACTGGAACAGATCGAGGAAAACAGAGAGTTTTTTGACTGCATTTCGGATATTATCTATCATCCGAAGGTTCTGGAGATGAAGAAATATTTTCAGCACTGCAATACAGACTGTTATGAGCATTGTCTGAATGTTGCATATTATAACTATTATATTTGCAAAAAATTAAAATTGGATGCGCGCTCTGCAGCCAGAGGCGGAATGCTCCATGATTTGTTTTTGTATGACTGGCGCGGACACAGCAGGCGTACCGGGGATCATTTTCACGCAATGACCCATCCGAGAGCGGCGTATAACATGGCAAAGCGGTATTTTGATCTGAATAAGATTGAAAAAGAAGTGATTTTAAAGCACATGTGGCCGGTGACTGTGATTCCGCCGCGATACTGGGAGACTTACGTGATCTGCTTTACGGACAAATACTGCAGCTCCAGGGAAATTGCGGATTACTACGCGCGCCAGTCTAAGGCGCGCTGGATCCTGCTCCCGATTCTCGGAGCAATGCGGAAAATGACCGCCGGAATTCCGGAGCTTCAGAAGGCTGTTCCGGAGTTTTCAGCAGAGGAGTCTCCCTCGCGCAGCGCAGCGCAGGCACAGTCGTTTGCACAGCAGAGGCGCCGTCCTTCCGGCTCGGGAGCGTGGGGGAGCAGAACGGGGCGTGTCTGTGTGCCGCGCAGCCGTTCCGGAAAAATCTGAAGGATCCCTGCAGTGATCGCATCCGCCATGCTCACAACGAGGGAAAGCCGTGTGGTGGAGAGCAGCAGGTGTTCAAAACTGCCGGAGAGATTGACGATTCCGGTAATAAACACGTCTCCGATATCCGGCAGTTCTTTTTTTACGCCCGCGCCGGGACGGATAGAGCCTGTCCCGACAGAGATAAAGCCGAGATGTTTCTTGGATCCGAGGGAAGCGTCCACCGCGATGATGAGCGCGCGGGGATGCTTCCTTTTGATTTCATCGAGCGCCTCCGCCAGATTCAGTGCATGCACCGGCTCTTCAAGCGTCCCGTATACAGAGAAGGAGCGCGGTGACTGCTTCGCAAGCTGATATCCGATAAAGGGGCCGAGGCTGTCCCCGGTGACCCGGTCGCTTCCGATACAGAGGAAAACCAGTTCGTTCCAGGGGCGGCATACATTTGCAATGCAGATACGGAGAAAATGAGCCAGCTCTTGGCTGGCGGAACGCTTTCTCTCGTCTATATAATACACAGTTGAATTCATAAGCTTTGTATCACCTGACCTTTCCCTTCCAGTTTTTCCCGTTTATCTATAGAATATTCAGCGGGCGGCAAAAACATTCGTGCTGCTGATGTCGAAAAGTTTTGCCGGACAGGCTCCACAAAACGCCAAATTCTGCGCTGCTGTTGTGATAAGGTGGGGCGTAAAAGGGGTGATAGGATGATAGAGATTATCTACAAAGAGGAAAAGCAGGAAGCAAAAGGCAATGAGAGCTTTTTCCATCTTCCTAATAACATCAGACAAATTGGCGACAGCCAGGGAAATCACAAAATTTATATGGAAGATTACGTCTATACACACCTGAAAAAGGTATCGTCCGGGCTTCCGCCGAAAGGGGAGGCATCGGTGCTGCTGGGTTATTACAAATGGGCGGACGGTATCTCATACATTTTTATCCAGGGGGCAGTGACCATTCAGAATCTGGAAGTGGACGCGCAGCATATTCCGCTCACGGACGGGGTATGGAGTCAGGTGCATGAACAGATGGAGAAATATTTTCCGTCTCTGGACATTGTGGGCTGGTGCTTAAGCCTTCCGGGCTTTGACATGCAGGTGAGCGATGTGATTCTGCGGACGCATGTGAATCACTTTGCGGGAAATGACAAGGTTCTGTTCCTGATGGAACCGAATGAAAAGGAGGAGAGCTTTTTCGTCTATGACAGCGGGAAGCTGAAAAAAGAGAACGGATTTTATGTATATTATGAGAAGAATACTCCCATGCAGGAGTATATGATTGCCGAAAATAAAAATCAGTCTGTAGAAAATGAGACACTCGTAAGAGACAAGGCTGTGGTGGACTTCCGAAAAATTATTGCAGATAAGCAGGAGAAAAAATCGGAAGGTCTGCCGCGGCCTTTTATGTATGGGGCGGCTGCATGTGCGGCTGCGGCCATCCTGGCAGTGGGAGCTGCCAAGTTCGGTGCATATGATGCACTGAATGAAATGGTGGGAAATTTTGGCCAGTCAGATGACGCAGAAGCCGTGGACGCCGGAACCCAAAACGTGGTGGGCGAGCGCGAAGAACCGGCAGAAATGACGCCGGCACCTGAGAAGGAGAAGACAGAGAAGCAAAAGGAACAGGAGGAGATGCTGAACGCAGATTCTGAAGGAGAGGAGAATTATACGGACGGAGACGGGGAAAATACCGGCACGGAAGCCGATTCCGAGAATGTGACGCCGACACCTTCTGAAAAGCCGGAAACGGCAGAAGATGATAAAGAAAAAGAGAAGGACAGTTCCTCTGCGCAGACGAGCGGAGCACAGCTAAAAAAAAGCTATACCATTTCGCAGGGGGATACGCTGAGCGATATCAGTAAGCGGTATTATGGGAGCATGGACATGGTGGATGAAATCTGCAGGCTGAACGGAATTTCGCCGAATGATATTATATATGAGGGACAAATAATTTTACTACCGTAAGGGAATGTGCTATAATGGCAAAACAAGGGGATTGCCCCGGGAAAAATACAGCAGAGGACAGGTGAAATGAAGAATATAAAAAAACTAAGGAGCAGACTGGGAGAGAAGGCTGCCGGAGTATTTTCCCGTGTGAAACCGCCGGCAGGGAAACGGTTGGGAAAGAAGAAATCTCCTCTTGATGAGGTGACATCCTATAAACAGCGCCTGATCGCCTACCGGAGAAAACAGCTTCTGAAGACCGGAGCGGTAATTGCTGCCGTTGCTGCGCTGGCTCTGGGAATTAAGTTTGCGTTCGATCACTGGAGCTTTAAGGAGTACGTGATTGTAAATTCCAGCGAGCAGGAGGATATCACATCTACAGAATATGTGGAGCTGGATGGAAATATTTTCAAATATAATCAGGACGATACGGCTCTGATGGATACGGACGGGCAAACACTCTGGATGGGAAGCTATGATATTACCAATCCGCAGGCGGATGTATGCGAGGATGTGGTGGCAGTCTATGATAAGAATGGAACGAGCATCGCAGTCTTTGATACGAATGGAGAGGTTGGAAGGATCACGACAAAGCTGCCGATACTCAAGGCGAGGGTATCGTCTGTGGGAACCGTAGCTGCAGTGCTGGAGGACGGGGAAAACACATGGATCAATTATTATAATTCCACGGGAGAAGAGATCGCTACAGTCAAGACGGGAATTGACAGTCCCGGATATCCTATGGATGTGGATATTTCCAGCGACGGCAGCGTGCTTGGAGTTTCATATCTGTATATGAGCGACGGTTCTCCGAATACAAAAATAACATTTTACAATTTTGAGTCTGCAGGAAAGAATCAGATGGACAATAAAGTGGGAGAATATGAGTATGACAATATTCTCATACCGCAGATCGAATATCTGAGCGGAGGAAGGTTCGCAGCATTCCGCGAGGACGGATTTACCGTGTTCGAGGGTGGGACGGCTCCGCGTGAGGGAGAGACAGTGAAGGTGTCCAGAGACATTATCACGACAATGAACGACGGTTCGCATATCGGACTGATCTTTCAGAGCAGTGAAGAGGGCTCCATGTATACGATGGAGGTTTATACGACGGGCGGAAGAAAGATTATGGAGGAGAATTTCGACTTCGCATACACGGATGTCTCGATGGCAGAGAATCAGATTGTGCTGTTTAACAGCAGCCAGATGTGCGTGTACAGCATAAAGGGAATTGAAAAGTTTC
Source organism: uncultured Lachnospiraceae bacterium (assembly GCA_944384105.1). Lineage (GTDB taxonomy): Bacteria > Bacillota > Clostridia > Lachnospirales > Lachnospiraceae > Egerieimonas_A. Next base: position 24,022 of record CALWSC010000101.1, read on the forward strand.
GCGGAAATATGAAGGAGGGGCAGGTAAAGAATCTGTTCCAGGTTGGAAATAACCGTTATCTGGAAGTGACAGAAAACGGTATTTATACGCTGAAACTGCACTAAATGATACGGCTGGAGGAGATGACAGAAGATGAGCTGGCTATTTATTGTACTTTTGATTTTTACGGTGGTGTCGGTGATCCAGGGTTACAGAAGAGGACTTCTGCAGACGGCGATTTCGATGGTGTTTTTGGTGCTGGTGCTGGCGGTGACGGTATGGCTCAATCCATATATTTCGGATTTTGTCAGAGAACGCACATCGTTGGAGCAGACGATACAGGAGCAGTGCGGAAGAATCCTGGAAGAGAGCTTCGCAGATAATGCGGCGGCAGGAGATACTGAAGGACAGAATGCGTTGATTGATAATCTCCCGCTTCCTCAGAGTTTAAAGGACAGCCTTGTGCAGAACAATACGCTGGAAATGTATCAGAAGCTGGCGGTCGATAATTTTAGCGATTATCTTTCGGGTTATCTGGCAAGGGGCGTTATTAACTTTGGGTCTTTTGTGATTGCGTTTGCGATTGCCAATATCCTTGTACGGATTATTCTTTACGCGGTGAATATCTTAACGGAATTTCCAGGTATCCATTTCCTGAACCGTACGGGAGGACTTGTGCTGGGAGCTGTGCGCGCAGTCATCTGGATCTGGATTTTCTTCATTGCAGTGACGGTTTTTGCCGGAACTGAGCTGGGGAGCGCATGTCTGAGAGAGATTTCTGGAAATGAGGTGCTCAGCTGGCTTTACAGTAAGAATTATCTGATGAATGTGATTCTGTCGCTGATTGGTTTGTGATAGGGGAGATAGGGGAAAACAGGAGGCTGCCTGGTGCAGTACTCCTGTTTTTTTGTGCCAAACGAAAAAAATAGGAAAATATGTAAAAAAGGGGTTGACGAATTGAAAACTGCGTGGTATTATATGAAAGCTCTCACGGAGCGGGGAACGCTTTCCAAGATGAGCAAAAACAAATTGAAAAAAATGCTTGACAAACAGGAAAGCGCATGATAAAATATCAGAGTTGTCGCAAAAGAGTGACAAACACGAAAAACAAAAAAAGTTAAAAAAGTTCTTGACAAGCACAAAACGATATGATAAAATATCAAAGCTGTCAAAACGACAGGAACCTTGATAACTGAACAGTAAAACACATCCTCGAAAGTTCTGAAAAGTAATTCTT
>CALWSC010000102.1 GCA_944384105.1 uncultured Lachnospiraceae bacterium
CGGCAGGAGTCGGGTTGATAGCTGTTACGAGTATGAGCTTTCCGTCCTTCTTGTCCGTCTCTTTTAAGAGATTGTAGTCAATCTTTGCTTTGTACTTTCCGTACTGCTCCAGATACTTGTCATCGATGCCTGCCTTGGCAGCGATCTCTGTGATTGGTCTCATTTCGCACTCCTGTGCGATCTCAATGTCAGTTTTATATCCCATAGGAAAAGCCCTCCTTTAATTGATAACTCACATTCTTTTGCGGACTGCGGCAGCCTGCACGCCCAGAATATTCTGGCGAATAAAGGTTGTGAGGACACTCTTATACAGCAGTGTCACCAAAATTGTGTTTGTCGCAGTCAGCAGGATGGTCTGAGGTATACGCGGTGCATACAGCACGCTCCACGGTGTTCCGTAATACAGATGCAGACCAAGTGTTGTAAATCCCAAAGAACCTACAATTCCGTTTGCAGTGAGCATAACTGCAACTTTCCACCAGCTGATATTGTCATGAAATACAAAGTGCTTTAACAGTGCCGGCAGCACACCGGTCAAAACCGCAGATACGGTAAGCAGCGGATTGGGAGCAAAGCCCTGCAGGGTAGTTCCCACCAGATCGCTTACGATTCCGCAGATACCGCCCACAAGCGGACCAAACCAGAATCCGGCTAAATAAATAGGGACCTGGCTGAAAGTAATTCTCAGAGTAGGTCCCACCGTTATCGCCAGCACACGGGAAAGCACAATATTCATGGCAATCAGCATTGCTGCAAAAACTAATATCTTAACGTTCTTCAGGTTATTTTTCTTCATAGTGATATTACTCCTTTTCTCTTCTTTACAATATGAGGTTGGTATAGTAGCTTTACTACACCAAAAGGGGCAATACCACTCGCAGTGTAGTAGCGGATGCGGTGATACATCGTGGAAGCTCATCCTTCCTTCGTCCTCCGGCAACTTCCCATCCAGGAGACACTTGACGCGTATTCACCTACTCTACTATTCCTTTTTGTCAATGTGCATTGCTTTTTTAGGCTGTCAGCTCAGCGCTTTGAGCATGTTGATGGATACATCGCCCACCACTGCCATATCCTCCCCCTGGGTAAACGCCACGGGAAAGTTATCGGAGAAGAGAATCTGCGCAGACGGCGGAAATTCGTCGTCCCCCTCCCACAGAATGAACCGAAGCTTCAGCTCATTGAGGAATTCAAATTCATAACCGGCATCTCCGTTCGGGATTTCTTCGGCGCCGATCTTCTCCATAATGTCCCTGAATTTCTTCAGATTGTTCCCAAAGCCGAATGCCAGACGCATCAGGCATCTGCCCTGGAACTGCTTGAAATAGACCTGACCCCACGGGATCTCCCGGTAGGTCAGAAACTTTCCTGTGGAAGCGCCGATGGCTCCCTCCACCAGAAAGCGCAGAACCAGAATCCTGGCATTCGCCGCGTTCTCCAGAGGATAGTAGCCGCAGCCCTCTTCCATATGCTTCACCCGGTAATCCGGCCAGGAAATCTCATACGGGATTCCCATAAGCCGCAGGGTAAATGCATGCTTTTCCTCATCGTACGGAATACCCGTCCGTCCGCTGATCTCCTCCGGCGTCAACTCCTGATACAGTCCCAAATAATGTTCATACGGGATTCTCTCTTTGCTGTCCTTCTCATAGTCAAGATTCATGTTCACACTCTCCAGTTATCGTTTATTATAATTCCAGCGACGGGAAAAGGGAACTGTCCGTATGCGGCAGGAAGCAGCACGCCACGAACTCGTCCATGTAGCTTGGAACAGTACTCAGCTCCAGATACGTCATATTTCTCGCCAGCTCATAAGTCTTGCGCTCGGCATCTCCGGACAACAGCATGGAATACGCTCCCGCAAGTGAGGAGTTGCCGATATAATGGAACTTCTCGAGCGGGATATCCGGGAACATTCCGATGCTCACCGCATTTGCCATATTGATGCCGCTTCCAATACCTCCGGCGACGTAGACCTCCTCAATCATTGAGATGTCAAAATCGAGATACTTCAGCATGGTGCGGATCGCTGAAAAGATGGCTCCCTTGGCGCGGATGAAGTTGTCAATATCGACTTCCGTTATCTCCACGTCCTTGACCGAACCCGCCTCCTCCTGAAAGGCAAGCACATAGCTTCCCATACCATACTCATCATGACGGATTCTTCTGCCCTCGCGGATAAATTTACCTTTAGGACTAATCATGCCGGCCTTGAACAGCTCGCTGATTACATCGATAAGACCCGAACCGCACAGTCCGATCGGCTTCGTTCCCGGATCGCCGATGACATTATACGATGGTTCCATCGTCTCTTTATCAATCTTACACGCCTCAATTGCTCCGTCTGTAGCGCGCATGCCGCAGCTGATATCGCCGCCCTCAAATGCCGGTCCCGCAGAGCAGGCGCAGCTCACCATAAATTCATTATTGCCGAATACCAGCTCACCGTTCGTACCAAGATCAATGAACAGTGAGAATTCCGGCTTGTTCCACAGCAGGCTGACCAGCGTGCCCGCCGTAATGTCTCCGCCCACATAGCTTCCGATATTCGGTGCCACGATGATGTGGGAATCCGGATGAATCTGAATTCCGATATCGGAGGCATAGAGAGAATTCGTCTTGAAAAAGGCAGGTATATATGGCTCCATCCGCAGAGGATCCGCATTGATTCCCATGAGCAAATGGTTCATTGTCGTGTTTGACGCCACGCTCATGCGATAAATTCTGTGACTGTCAAAACCGCTCGTATGACACATATGGGCAATCATCGGATTAATTGTCTCCTCAATGACCGCCTTCTGAAGCAGACGCTTACCGCCCGGCTTCTGAGATTCAATGATACGGTTGATAACATCCGCTCCGTAACGGATTTGCCCGTTGCCCGCAGAGGCCTTTGCGATGATCTCACCGCTCAGCATATTAATCAGAATCGCCGAAACTGTCGTTGTGCCGATGTCCACTGCAAGACCGCCGATTACCGGCTCATCCTCTCCAGGGAAGATATCATAGACAAAGACGTCCCTTTTTGTCTTTCTGACAATACAGGTGACGGTAAATTCTCCCTCCCGCAGTACATCCGGCAGCTTACGCAGCACGGAATACGGAATACGCACCTTATCAAGACCGGTCGCTGCCTCCATTGCCCAGGTGAAGCGCTCATTGTCCGGCATAGTATCGTCAAGCGTCGGGGCATCCATCGTCAGATGCACGATTCCCATATTGTTCTGCATCACAATTCCCGCGCTCTCAATGCCCTGCTTCGCCTGCTGGAAAATAGCGATTTCATCCCTGGAGCTTAAATCTGCCACTTTCATTCTGCTGCGGTACGCGGATGCTATATCCGGCACCTCTACTGTGACGTCGTCTATAACCTTGCTGACGCACGCCAGACGCCATCCCGCCTCATACTCCTCATCGGTGATATGGCGAGTCTTCTTGGAATCCAGCTCACCGCTGACGAGCCGGACGCGGCACTTTCCGCAGGAAGCGTTCCCGGAACACGGGGCGTCGATTGCCACATTCGTCTTACGAGCTACCTCCAGCAGGTTCTCCCCCTCCACGGCATAGGCGATAGTGGGTTCGCCGCTCTCAAACTGAAAGGTTACCTTAAACATAGATTTAAGTCTCTCCTATCTGCATTGGTATAACCGGCGCCTCCGCACGCGAAGCGCGGGGCGCCGGATCATCCCGGATCTTAATTATAAATCCAGGTAAGAGTCTGCGTATAAGGTGTTGCCCTTGAATACATCGCAGGACTTAATGGTCTCCATGAGACGGAGGTCACACGGATTTACGATAGCAGAGGTCAGACCCTGCATCATAGCCATAGCTACGAGAGCGGAATCCATGATCGGACGAATATTCTTCGGCATACCGTTGGAGTTATTGGATAATCCGCCGGTGGAGTTCAGTCCCATATCGCTGAACATCTTAATTGCCTCAAGAACCTCCATCTGCTTGTCCTGCATTCCCTTTACAACGAGGAACAGCGGGTCAAACCACATATCTGTCGGCTCCATGCCAAGCATCATACCTCTCTCCAGCATGTTCTGGCAATGCATCATACGCTCATCGTTGTCTGCCGCAATACCCTCTGCGGAGCAAAGAGCGATAACGATTGCGTCGTTAGCTGCTGCAAGGTCGATGTTCTCGATTCTTGCGCCTGCATCTGCGGAGTTAACGATCGGTTTTCCCTTGCTTCTGTTATATACGGAGATACCTGCCTCGATTGCAGCTCTGTTGGCTGTGTCAAGTGCCAGCGGAACGTTGTCGAAGTTCTCCTGTAATAACTTAACTGCCCATTTCATCAGCTCCGGTCCGTCATTCTCAGCCGGTCCGATGTTGACATCCAGGTAAGTAGCGCCTGCGTCAAGCTGCTCTTTTGCTCTCTTTAAGATTGCTTCCGGATTGCGTGTTGCCATCGCCTCGCGGATAGCCGGGGAAATACAGTGGATTCTCTCGCCGATTGTAACAAATTTTGCCATAGTTGTTTCTCCTTTATTTTCCGGGGAGGGTACTTAAGCGCCGCCTCCCCTGATGTACTGAAATTATTTCAATCCACGCCTTAAGCTTATATATCGCTCAAAATGGTACGGCAGCTTTACTGCCTCTTTTCGGTTAGCGGATTAAAGTTCGCCGTTTGCCTGCATATCCTTCAGGAACTTCACAAGCTGTACAGCCTCCAGAGGAGCTACGATAACCTCCCAGCCCGGCAGCTTCGCCTCGATGTCGCCCTTTAATACGGCAACCTTGCCCGGGATTACGAGCTTTCTGGATTTGATCTTATCCTCTACGTTCTCCTGGAAGAACTTGGCGATGGATGTGGAGGACAGCTTTCCTGCAGCCCATGCTGTCAGTACGGAAAGTCCGCCTGCATCGGAAATTACCAGGTTACACGGTACTCCGGAACGCTCCAGCTCGCCGGATACAATAAAGTATGTAAGAGCGAAGTCTACGGTCGTCAGGCAGATAGAATTCTCATCCGCACCGTTTAACGGGTAGATACCCGGCTCTACCTTCATCGGCTTCTGCGGGTCTGTAAATACGTTCTGTCTTAATCCGAACAGCGGCAGCGCCTCTGCGTAGCCAAGTTCCTCCACAACTACGATGGAACCGTATTTCATGGTGAACAGGGATACGAGCGCCTCCTGCATATACTTGTCGCCTTTGGCAAGCTTTACGGTGTTAACGATGGACGGATAACCAAAGGTTCTG
>CALWSC010000103.1 GCA_944384105.1 uncultured Lachnospiraceae bacterium
CAGAGGAAGCGTTCACAACGTATCCGCCCGGACACATGCAAAAGGAATACACTCCCCTGCCGTCTCCCGTCTGATGCGTCAGCTTGTAGCTGGAGGCCCCGAGAATATCCGGATATGGATAGCCGTACTGGCTGCGGTTGATCATCTCCTGCGGATGCTCGATGCGCACTCCTACGGCAAATGACTTTGCCTCCATGTACACACCCTTCCGGTGCAGCATAGCGAAGGTATCTCTCGCACTGTGCCCGATCGCAAAAACGGCAGCCTCGGCAGGAATCCACTCACTGCCGTTAATCTTTAGTCCATCAAGGCGCCCGCCTTCCATTCTCAAATCCGTAACCGTACTGTTAAAGCGCACCTCTCCGCCCATGTCAATAATCTGGCGGCGCATCGTCTGGACAATTCCGATCAGAACATCCGTGCCCAGATGCGGTTTCTGTTCATAGAGAATAGACGACGGAGCACCTGCCTCAACGAAGAGTTCGAGCACCTTACGGTTTCTGCCGAGCGGATCCTTGACTGTAGTATTGAGCTTTCCGTCCGAAAAGGTCCCTGCTCCGCCCTCGCCGAACTGAACGTTTGAGGAGGGATCAAGCGCACCGCCGGCCCAGAATGCATCCACCTTCTCCTTTCTCTTCACTGCCTCTTCACCGCGCTCAAGAATCAGCGGCTGATAGCCGTGCTTTGCAAGCAGCCAGCCGCAGAACAGCCCCGCAGGACCGCTTCCGATTACGACCGGGCGGGATTTGAGAGCTTCCTTTCCTGTCGGTGAAAATGCGTATGGCTGCCGCTTTGTAGACATAATATTATTATGTCTACTTCTCTTTAAAATCTTATGCTCCATTGCCGTCTCAACATCGACAAGGTAGACATATTTTAAGTCACCCTTATGCCGGGCATCCAGAGAGCGGCGCACAATCTCCCAGGAGGTGATCTGCTGCGGCTTAATTTTCAGCTCTCTTGCAATCTTTTCCACAAGCTCCTCCTGCGTATGTGTGACGGGGAGCTTTAACTGCTGTATTCGTATCATAATATTTCCTCCCTGGCGGCGCTGCTGCCTGCAAGATACCCGCTGGTCCACGCCCACTGTAGGTTATAGCCTCCGCAGGCTCCGTCCACGTCAAGGACCTCCCCCGCGAAATACAGCCCGCGCGCAAGCTTTGACTCCATTGTGTCAGGGTTTACCTCCCCGCACGGTATGCCCCCGGAGCAGACCTGTGCCTGCGAAAGAGAGGACGCGCCTCTGACAGAAAAGGTAAAGTTCTTCAGGCAGTGTGCCATACGCTCAAAATCCATGCCCTTTGTCCAGAACATTTTAATCAGCTTCTCGTGCACCAGACCGGTCAGTGACTGGCGCGGCGATTTATAGCTGCACTGTTCCTGCCGCGTGTGCAGAAGCTTTGCCAGAAATTCTTCTTCCATATCAGGAAAGAAATCCACCTGCAGACTGACCGGACAGTTTTCCTCGATTGCGCGCACCGCATAACGGCTGATCTGAAATACCGGAATACCGGAAATGCCGTAGTCGGTGCACTGCAGCTCACCGCGCTCTGACCGGATTGGAATTCCATCGAGAATCAGTGTCACTTCTCCTTGGGCACGTACACCGGCCCAGACAGCAAAATTAGCCCCGCTGCCGCGCAGTCCGCACAGCGCCGGAAGCATCGGTATCCAGGTATGGCCGAACGGCGCGGCAAGCTGCCTGCCGCTCTCACAAGAGCCTTCAATCGGGGACGCCGGACTTCCCGTCGTCAGGATCACCCTGCCGCAGGGATAGCTCCACCCTTTTGTGTGCACTTCGAAACCGCTGTTTCCCCTTTCGATTCCTGTGACGGTCTCGCGCGTCTTGATCTTGACCTTCAGGTGTTCTGCCTCCATCAAAAGCACGTCGAGCACAGACGACGCCTGGTCGCTGTTGGGGTAAATCCAGCCGTTTCTGTTCTTCGTGTACACACCCAGCCCTGAGAAAAAGGCGATTGCGTCCCTCACGCCGAAATGCGCAAGCGCCTGCGCGGGAAATTCCCGGCAGGTGCTTCTGTACTTCTCCGGAAGCTGTTCTAAGTTTGTCAGGTTGCACCGGCCATTTCCGGTGGCGAGCAGCTTTCTTCCGGGTTTTTCATTCTGTTCCAGAACAGTGACCGCAGCCCCGGCGCGGGCGGCTGTAACCGCCGCCATCAAACCGGAGGCTCCGGCTCCGATTATAACAATCTGCATACGCATCCTCCCATCACAGCTTTACGATACCTGCCTCGCAAAGTTTCTGCAGGCTCATCAGAATTCCAAAGCGCGCGTGCTCCCAGGTAAGCCCTCCCTGGAAATACACGGTGTACGGCGGCTTGATCGGTCCGTCGGCGGAAAGCTCAATCGATGAACCCTGCACAAAGGCGCCTGCCGCCATAATCACATCGCTGTCATAGCCCGGCATTGCCCACGGCTCCGGTGCAACATAGCTGTCCACAGGTGCTGCTGCCTGAATGCCCTGGCAGAACGCGATGACGCCCTCCGGCGTGCCGAACTGCACTGCCTGAATGATGTCATGGCGCTCCTGCGTAGAATCAGGGGTCACTGAAAATCCAAGCTTCTCGTAGATATTTGCAGCAAAAATCGCACCCTTTAACGCGCCTGCCGTGACTGTCGGGGCAAGGAAAAAGCCCTGGAAAAACGGCAGATTCACGCCGAGGCTTGCCCCGACCTCCCTGCCCAGACCCGGGCATGTCAGGCGGTATGCGGCATTGTCAACGTATTCCTGCTTACCGGCAATATAGCCTCCGATCGGCGCCAGACCGCCGCCGGGGTTCTTGATCAGAGATCCGACGATTAAGTCTGCTCCGACCTCGGACGGTTCCTGCTCCTCCACAAACTCCCCGTAGCAGTTGTCCACCATGCAGATCACGTCCGGCTTTATAGACTTGATAAATGCGATCAGCTCCCCGATCTGCGCCACAGAAAACGTCGGGCGTGTCAGATATCCTTTGGAGCGCTGTATTTCCACAAGGCGTGTGCGCTCGTTGATCGCGGCACGGATCGCCTCGTAATCAAAGCTGCCGTCCTCAAGGAGCTCTACCTGCCGGTATGTCACGCCGTACTCTGCCAGGGAGCCTTTGGACGGACGGATGCCGATGACTTCTTCGAGCGTGTCATACGGCTTGCCGACCGGTGAGAGAATCTCGTCTCCCGGACGCACATTCCCCGCCAGCGCGATCGCAAGCGCGTGCGTTCCGCAGGCAATCAGTGGCCGCACGAGCGCTGCCTCCGTGCGAAATGCCGTAGCATACACTGCCTCCAGCGTATCGCGTCCCACATCGTTGTATCCGTAACCGCTGGACGGGTACAGACACGCCTCGCTGACCTTATTCTCTTGCATTGCGTGGAGTACTTTTAACTGATTATACTCCGCAACGTTGTCAATTTTTTCAAAGCGCTCCTTTAAGGAGGCCTCTATTTCTCTTCCGAATGCCAGAACCTCCGGGCTGATGCCGAGCGTTCCGTACATCCGCTCTATGGATGTGCTCATATTTATTTTTTCCTCTCTATATTCTTTTGCCGCATCTTTGAAAAACGCAGCCGTTCCGTCTTTTCCGAAGCGTTACAGAAAAAGGATTCCCTTCTGTCTGCAGATTTCCAGCATTCTCCCTAAAATCCGCTCCTCGTCGTATTCAAAATCCGGTTTGTTCAGCCAGATGACATCCTTCTCCCGCTTGAACCAGGTAAGCTGCCGCTTCGCGAAATGACGGGTGTCCCGTTTGAGCAGATAGACTGCCTCCTCATAGGTATTCTTTCCGGAGAGATAGTCAAGAAACTCCTTATAGCCCAGTCCCTGCATAGAGACCATATCTCTCGTATACCCACGCTCCTTTAATGCTCTCACCTCATCGACGAGTCCCTCTGCGAGCATTTCATCGATGCGCTGCTCAATGCGCTCATACAGCTTTGCCCTGTCATCGTTCAGGACAAAGTAAGCGAAGTTATACGGCGAACCCTTATGCCGCTGCTCCTCATTGTGCGCCGAAATCGGCTTTCCCGTCTGCAGGAAATATTCCAGGGCGCGGATTACGCGCTTGACGTTATTCGGATGAATCTCATCCGCCGCTTTCGGATCACATTTGCACAGCAGATGATGAAGGTACGCTCCGCCCCTCTCCTTCGCAAGCGCCTCGAGTTCTTCTCTGTATGACGTATCTTCGCCATTCTCTGTAAAGTCAATATCGCGCAGCAGCGCCTGGATATAAAATCCCGTCCCGCCGGTGACGATCGGGATTCTGCCCTCACGGTAGATCTCTGCAAGCGCTTCCTTCGCCATCTGCTGGAAGCGCACGACGTGAAACTCCTCCGCCGGGTCAAGCACGTCCACGAGATAATGCGGCACTCCTGCCATCTCCTCGGGGCGAATCTTCGCGGAACCGATATCCATATATTTGTAGACCTGCATGGAATCGGCGGAAATCACCGATCCGTTCACCGCTTTGGCCAGTGCGATTGACAGATGCGTCTTTCCGACTGCCGTCGGCCCGGTCAGTATGATCAATGGCTTTTTTGTATCCATTACACTATCCTCTTAAATTTCTTTTCCATCTCATATTTGCTCATTGAGATAATCGTCGGGCGCCCATGCGGGCAGTTATAGGGATTCTCCAGAGACAGCAGCTCGTCAATAAGTGCCTCCGCCTCCGCATAAGACATCCTGTTATTTCCCTTTACTGCCGCCTTGCACGACATGCTGGCCAGCTTCTCCTGCACTGCCGCAAGCTGTCCCGATCCGATCTCGCCCAGGCTGTCAAGCAATTCCACAAAAATTTCCTCCGTAGCGATGCCGTAAAGATTATGAGGCACTGCGCGGATCTGGTATTCCTTTCCCCCGAACGGTTCGATTTCAAAGCCAAACGATGCAAATACGTCCGCATACTTTTCCAGAAGCTGTGCCTCCTGCATCTGAAGCGTTACAATGAGCGGCGGTGAGATCATCTGGGACGTAATCTTCTTATGTTCAAATTCATGCATCACGCGCTCATAGAGCACCTTCTCATGCGCTGCATGCTGATCGATAATATACAGTTTGTCATCATATTCCACAAGCCAGTATGTATCGAACACCTGACCGATAATCCTGTGGCTGCGGCGTGCTTCCTCACTTAAAAACCGCTTGTCGAACAGCTCAAGCTGCTCCGGCTGCTGTACTCCGTCACGCTTTAATCCATCTGTCTGCTCCGTCCTCAGTGCGCTCTCACGCGTTTTTGCTTCTGCCGCCTCCGGCTTTGGCTTATCAGGCTCCCGTCTGTCCGCTCTCTCCAGCGCTTCGGGGAGCGGCTGCTCGTCTGCGCGTCTAGCCATCTCCAAAGTCATACCCTTCGGATAAACCGGAAGTGACTCCCGAACACCCGGTGTCTTCCCTTCCGGAGTCTGATACAGCCCGAACCGCTGCTTTGTACTGTAATCCCCCGGCTTCTGGTAGGCGTCGGAGCTGCTCTCCATAGAAAGCCTCTTCGTCTCAAACGGCTCTGCCGTCGGATGAGACGGCTTCTCGAATCCCGGCTTTGCCGGGGCTTCCTTTCCAAGTGTCACAGAAGGAATCTGCTCCCTCTGATGAAGCGCACCGTAAATTGCTCCCCGCAGAAATTCATAGATCTCCTCCTGCTTTGAGAATCTCAGCTCCATCTTTGTCGGATGCACATTCACATCCACGTTTTCTCCGTTCATCTCCAGATACAGAAGGGTAAACGGATACTTATGCTGCATCATCGCATTGCCGTATCCATCCTCGATCGCTTTAGCGATAAGCCGACTCTTGACATATCGTCCATTGACATAGTAATTCTCGTAATTTCTGTTTCCCCGCGCAATGACCGGGCGCCCCAGAAAGCCGTCCACAGTCACCAAATCGCTTTCCGCATGGATCGGAATCAGCTCCTTTGCGATCTCTCTGCCGTAAATACTGTACACCAGCTCTCGTATCTTATGATTTCCGCTGGTGTGCAGCTTTGTCTGATTGTTCATTATATATTTAAACGATATATCGGGATGCGATAGCGCCAGGTGTTCCACCAGAGCGCTCACATATCCTCCCTCTGTGGCTGCAGTTTTCAGAAACTTTGCACGCGCCGGGGTATTATAGAAAATGTGATGCACAAGAAACGTGGTTCCATCCGGCGCTCCTATTTCCTCCAGCCCCTTTTCTGTTCCGCCCTCGATGACGTACCGCGTGCCGGTCAGCTCTTTTGCAGTCTTTGTGATCACCTCTACCTGCGCTACCGCAGCAATACTTGAAAGCGCCTCACCGCGGAAGCCCAGAGAAGAAATCTGCGTTAAATCCTCCACGGATGTAATCTTGCTCGTCGCATGACGCAGAAAAGCGAGTGCGACCTGATCGCGCGGGATACCTGAGCCGTTGTCGGTGATGCGGATAAAGGAGATGCCTCCATCCTTGATCTCTACCGTGATCGCCGTAGCCCCCGCATCGATCGCATTCTCCACGAGCTCTTTTACGACTGATGACGGTCGCTCTACAACCTCGCCCGCGGCAATCTTATCTATGGTTGTCTTATCCAGTACAGCAATTGTCCTCAAAATATCACCATCTATTCTTTATCTTGTTCTGAAGCCCGTAGAGAATGTTCATCGCGTCCATCGGCGTCAGATTGCTGATATCCAGATCCGAGATTTCTTTTATAATATCATTCTCCTGCACAGTATCGAACAGCGACATCTGATACATGTCTACTTCATCGTAGTGCACCGGTTTCTTCGGCTTTTTCGGAGCTGTCAGATCCTTAACTGCCGCTGTGATGTCCGCGTCGCTTAACTCCTGAACAAGCTCCTTGGCGCGGGCGAGAATGCTCTCGGGTACTCCTGCAAGACGTGCCACCTGAATGCCGTAGCTCTTGTCCGCGCCTCCCTTTACAATCTTTCTGAGGAATACGATGTCATCGCCCTTCTCCTTGACAGCAATACAGTAATTATTGACTCCCGG
>CALWSC010000104.1 GCA_944384105.1 uncultured Lachnospiraceae bacterium
GAAAAGACTGCTTCATATGGCCGGATATTAAAAGGGGAAGTGAACGAATTCTCCACATAGAAGAAAAGTCATATAAACAAAAAAGATAAATCAAAGAGAAAGTTGCCAACGATTACTTGACAGTAACATCCGGTGGTATTTGGATAAAAAGCAGTTGACATGACTTGTTTTCTGTGGTATTGTCTGGATAGATTTGAGAAAAACGGAGGTTTGAAAGGCATATGATTATTTTATAATCCGATGAATAAGAGGCAGAATATGAACAGATTTGTAGAGAAGGCTAAGACTGCCTTCAGATGTTTTGCCGTGTCGGATTATGAGATCAGAATACTCTTTTCAAAGCCCTGTCTGTCCAGACAGTGCCGCGTTTTTGTGCGGTCTTTTCAAGTTATAAAAGCTTCTGTGCGGCATCTTCAAGCTGCATATGTTTCTGGGCAGTCTTTTCCGGCTATAAAATATAGAGTTCTGTGTGATAATCCGTCCGGCTGAAGGAGGGATTTTTTTTTATGCTGTTAAGCGGACAGAATATACTGGTAGAGTACGGAATCCAGACCGTACTGGATATTGAGAAACTGGAAATCTGGGAAGGGGACCGCATTGGGCTCGTGGGAAAGAACGGCGCGGGCAAGAGCACGCTCTTTCAGGTATTATGCGGGAAGAAAAAGCCTGACGCGGGTGTGATCCGGCGAAACGGCAGCCTCGCGTACATCCCCCAGAATCAGGAGGCATACGGGGAAACGGACGGCATGTATGTGAGCCGGATGCGCCTGCAGAACAGCGCGGTAAAAAGCGGAGGGGAGCGCACGCGCATGGCTATAGCGGCAGCGTTCTCTCAGCACGCCCCGCTGCTTCTGGCGGATGAGCCGACCACGAACCTTGACAGTGATGGGATCGAACAGCTTGAGAAGATGCTCTGCGGATACCGCGGCGCGGTGGTTCTGATTTCTCATGACCGTGAACTGCTCGACAGGGTATGCACACAGATCTGGGAGCTGGAGGACGGCAAGCTTCATATCTTTCCGGGCAATTATACGCAGTGGTACGAGGAGCGGGAGCGCACGCTCAGCCGCCAGCAGTTTGAATATGAGCAGTACCAGCGGGAGAAAGGAAGGCTTGAGCGGGAACGGCGAGCCGTCATGCAGCAGGCAAAGAGCATGGGCAAGCCGCCAAAACGCATGAGCAGCAGCGAATGGATGCTGTATAAGAACACGGCGACGATTCAGCAGAAGCATGTGCAGAGCCGCGCTAAGGCGATGGAGAGCCGTATCAGACACCTGGAGAAGAAAGAAAAGCCCAGAGAGCTCCCGCATGTCTCAATGAAGATGGGAGAGCAGGGGCGCATCAGAGGGAAGAATGCCGCGCGGGCGGAGAATCTCACCGTGAGCTGCGGAGAACACATGGTTCTGTGCGGTGCAGAGTGTCAGATTGCTGCGGGTAAGAAGACGTTTCTGACCGGAGAAAACGGGTCGGGCAAGACGACACTTTTAAACTGCTTTGTCGAAAAGGAGCACGACGGCATTTACATCAACAGCGACGCGGTGATCGGATATTTCCCCCAGCATCAGGAGACGCTCGATTTCAATAAGACGGTGCTTGAGAATGTAAGAAGCACCGCCGTGTCGCCGGAGCACATCTGCCGGGCCGTGCTCATGAATCTCTGCATGCGCAGGGAAGATCTGGATAAAAAGATCTCCGTGCTCTCCGGCGGAGAGCGCGTCAAGACAGCGCTCGCGAAGCTGCTGGTCAGCGGAGCTAATTTTCTGATCCTCGACGAGCCGACAAACCACATGGACATCTACACCATGGAGGGACTGGAACGCCTCCTGAAGGACTATGACGGGACACTGCTTGCCGTCAGCCATGACAGAAAATTTGTCAGCAGCCTGGCAGATGTAATCTACCGGGTCGAGGACGGCAAAATCTTCCGGATCGAAGAGTTTTGACGCTCAGAAGATTAGAACGCGAAGTCCCGTCAGAAGCAGAAGATGCAGCGGGTAGAAGAGATAAAAAACATACTTCAGGGAAGAACCCCGCTCTCCGTTATAACGGTAAATGGGAATAAACGCCAGGCAGGCTGTGGGTTCCCATAACAGGGAGAGACATCCGGCAAGCGTCTGCCTGCGCTTGTTTCCGCGGAAAAGGTACAGCACCGTAATGGTCAGGATACCCATCCACGAATAGTCGGTCTGTAAAACCGTACAGAGCGCGCCTGCCAGAACCGGTCCGAGAAAGCGCAGAACCTTCTGGCTGGAAAACCGCTCCAGAATCATCATTGCCGCAAAGCCAGCGGCTAGCGTAAAGAATACGTTCTGGTAGGAAAATTCCAGGATCTTTCCGCGGAATGCCAGGTCGAACGGGATCTCCGAGATCAGCGCAAACGCCAGAAGGCGCAGGAGATACCGCGTGCGGCTGGAGGTATGTACAAAACCCTCCACCAGCAGAAACGCGAAAATCGGAAACGCCATCCTTCCGAACAGGGAACGCAGAACCATGTCCGTGTTATAGATGATCAGATCGCGGTTCGTAAAGGAATCCGAAATATTCTGAAGCATCGGTACCAGATAGCCCGGTTCCAGAATCACGGCTCCGATATGATCCAGCAGCATGGTGAAGACCGCGATCATTTTTAAATCTGCCCCGGTAAATCCGGGAAATGTTCTTTTTCGTACTGTCGGTGTATACAAAGCAGCTATATCCTCCTTCTGTTTTTGTACAGGTGAGACCAGTATAACACAAATCAGGCCGCAGCGGAAATGTTTTGCAATTCCGCGAAAAAAGCGATATACTGAGAGAAAAAAGGAGGACGTTTCCATGGTGATGGTTTATGCGAAGTGCGTGGTGGCAGGAATTCACACGCAGAACTTTCTTGAACTCGCCAAAAAGCTCGTAAATGAGACGCGAAAGGAGCCTGGAAATATCAGCTACGAGCTGGTGCAGGGCGCTCAGGCGAAGAACATCTATGCTTTTGTAGAGCACTGGAAAGATCAGGAAGCGCTGGATCTCCATATGGGGATGCCGCATTTTCAGACGCTGATCCCGCAGATTGAGAAGCTGACAGAGGCAGGTATTGACATTTCCGTACATGAAGCGCTGATCTGACTGTCAAAAATTGTAAAATAAATAACAATCTGCTAAGTTAGTCTGGACTAATTTGTGATTTTATGCGAAAATAAGGTAAGTCAGCGGGACATATTCGCGAAGCGGAACAGTCCTGCGCGAGATACATAATCTCAAAGCAAGTATTAAATGTTTGAAAGGAGTCTTAAAATGATTTATTCACATGAAGTAGAAATGATGTGCCCGGTTGCACAGGGTGTGAACCACGGCGCAGCTCCGATTCCGGAAGAAGCAAAATGGGTACAGTCCAAAGAAATCAAAGACATTTCCGGTCTGACACACGGTGTAGGCTGGTGCGCACCGCAGCAGGGTACCTGCAAGCTGACGCTGAATGTTAAGGACGGTATCATCCAGGAGGCGCTCGTTGAGACGATCGGATGCTCCGGTATGACCCATTCCGCAGCTATGGCAGCAGAGATTCTGCCGGGCAGAACTCTTCTGGAGGCATTAAACACAGACCTTGTTTGCGACGCTATTAATACAGCGATGAGAGAGCTGTTTTTACAGATCGTTTACGGACGTACACAGAGTGCATTCTCTGAGGACGGACTGCCGATCGGCGCTGGTCTGGAAGACTTAGGTAAGGGATTACGTTCTCAGGTTGGTACCATGTACGGTACACTGAAGAAAGGTCCTCGTTACCTGGAGATGGCTGAAGGTTATGTAACAGGTATTGCTCTTGACGAAGAGGGCTGCATCATCGGTTACCAGTTCGTAAACCTGGGCAAGATGACAGACTTCATCAAAAAAGGCGACGACCCGACGACAGCATGGGAGAAGGCAAAAGGTCAGTACGGACGCGTTGCCGACGCTGTGAAGATCATCGACCCAAGAAAAGAGTAATCGAGGAGGTAAGGAAGAATGGCTTTATTTGAATCATATGAAAGAAGAATTGACAAAATCAACGCAGTTTTAAATAGCTACGGAATTGCTTCCATCGAAGAAGCTGAGAAGATCACTAAGGATGCCGGACTGGATGTATACAACCAGATCAAGGGCATTCAGCCGATCTGCTTTGAGAACGCTTGCTGGGCTTACATCGTAGGCGCTGCTATCGCAATCAAGAAAGGCTGCAAGAGAGCAGCAGACGCTGCAGCTGCAATCGGAGAGGGCTTACAGGCTTTCTGTATTCCGGGTTCCGTTGCTGACCAGCGTAAAGTAGGTCTGGGTCATGGTAATCTGGGCAAGATGCTCCTTGAGGAGGAGACAGACTGCTTCTGCTTCCTGGCCGGACATGAGTCCTTCGCTGCTGCAGAGGGTGCGATCGGTATCGCTGAGAAAGCGAACAAAGTTCGCCAGAAACCGCTGCGCGTTATCCTGAACGGTCTTGGAAAGGATGCTGCTCAGATTATCGCCCGTATCAACGGATTTACGTACGTTGAGACTCAGTACGACTACTACACAGGCGAGTTAAAAGAGGTATTCCGCAAGGCATACTCTGATGGACCGCGTGCGAAGGTTAACTGCTACGGCGCTAACGACGTTCGCGAGGGTATTGCAATCATGTGGAAAGAGGGTGTAGACGTTTCCATCACCGGTAACTCCACCAACCCGACACGTTTCCAGCATCCGGTTGCAGGTACCTATAAGAAAGAGTGCATCGAGGCAGGCAAGAAGTACTTCTCCGTTGCATCCGGCGGCGGTACAGGACGTACCCTTCACCCGGACAATATGGCAGCAGGACCGGCTTCCTACGGTATGACAGATACTTTAGGACGTATGCATTCCGACGCTCAGTTCGCAGGATCCTCCTCCGTTCCGGCTCACGTAGAGATGATGGGTCTGATCGGCGCAGGAAACAACCCGATGGTTGGTATGACTGTAGCTGTTGCGGTTTCTATCGAAGAGGCTGCTAAGAACGGAAAATTCTAAGTGATGAATAAATAAGGGCTGTCTGGAAACAGACAGGTCCGGACAGGAGAGGCAGCAGCCCATCGGGCTGCTGCCTCTCCTAAACTTTTAATGAAAAAGGGAGAACAGCAGTATGAAATTTGCATTTTTAATTATGGGAAAGTTTGATTCTGAAAAGGACAGAGCGCAAATCCACAACGGTACAGCCCAGATCATCGGTGTTTCCGGAATTGAGGACGCCATGCGCACTGCTCAGAAGCTGCAGCGCGAGGGTGTAGACTGCATTGAACTGTGCGGCGCTTTTGAAGAAGAAGGGGCGCGCAGAGTGATTGAGGCCACGGGAAATAAAATGCCGATTGGGTATGTTACGCATTTAAGGGAACAGGACGAGATATTCGATGCCGCGTTTCCCAAAAAATAAAAGCGCCGATAATAGGCGCTGTTGATGCATGAGGGCGGCAGGAATGCCGCCCTCATGGGATTCTTATTCTTCGGCCGCACGATTTACGCACGTTATTGCATTTAAACTTCTCGGATACCCGATATACGGCAGACACTGAGAAATTACTCTTATGAGGAAATCTTTGTCATTCCCGAGGTTCATATTTCCCTTCGCATGTGCAATAAGCTGCGGTTCGCAGCCGCCCTGTGCCGACAGGAAGCAGAAAGTGATGAGCTCCCGCTGCTTTAAGTCAAGCCCTGTGCGGGTGTAGTAGTCGCCGAAGCAGTTGGCAGCAAGCCAGCGGTTGATGTGCCCGGTCTTCCATGCCTCCTTCATGTGTTCGCCGAAAATATCCGCCTGCGCCTGGATGCCTTTTTCCAGACGGTTCTCCATTGTGGTTGTCGCCTGTCCCTCAAGAGGAAGTGCAGCACCTCTCGCCTCAAGGATCTCATTTGCAGCATCAAGAAACGGGAGTACTCTTCCGATGCCGAGATAATCGACTGCCTGGTAAATCATTTCCTTTGCCATCACCGGCGTAAGCCCTGCATCAAGTGCGCACGGCAGCTCCATACGAAAAACGTCGATTCCCTGACAGCCGAGAAGCGTTGCCAGAATCGCCATGCGGCGCGTCACATCATCGAGCTGCTGCCCCTCTTCATTTACAACCTCTTCAAATGCAAAATGTTCAAATCGTTCCGTAAATTCCGGATCTGTTTTGCGATAATTTCTCATAAAGCGTATCCTCCTTTGCTTCCTTTTATTGTAATCCCGTTTTACCAATGTGTCCAATACTTATATTCGATGGTATTAAATGCTTGAAGCGTATTGTAATAAAAGCAACCGTGCAGCCGGAAGACCGGGCTGCTGCAAATAAAATTCAGGTATGACTCACTATAACGAAGGAGTATTGGACATGCCGCAAAAAATGTAATAAGATGGTTTTAGGAGAGAGTCAAAAGAAAATCAGAACAGAAAGGAAGATGCCTCATGGAATTTCATACCCATGAAATGAGGGGAACGGAGCATTTACACGAATTGATTCAGCAGGTTCTCAAGCAGGTCGGCAGCGTGATTCTCGGAAAGGATGGAGAAATCCGCGAAATTATGACGGTCTTTCTGGCAAACGGACACGTTCTTCTGGAGGATATTCCGGGAGTGGGAAAAACTACACTTGCAGTCGCCTTCTCGAGAGCTATGCAGCTCGAGCACAGGCGTGTACAGTTTACACCCGATGTCCTTCCCTCAGATCTGACGGGATTTTCAATATATCGCAGAGAGGAGGAGCGCTTTGTCTATCAGCCGGGTAGTGTATTCTGCAACCTGCTGCTGGCAGATGAGATTAACCGTACTTCCCCCAAGACGCAGTCGGCTCTGCTGGAGGTTATGGAGGAGAGAAAAGTCACTGTCGACGGTGTTACGCGCGCAGTTCCCTCCCCGTTCCTCGTCATTGCCACTCAGAATCCCTCCGGAACTGCCGGGACGCAGTATCTGCCCGAAGCCCAGATGGATCGCTTCATGGTCAGTATGAGCCTCGGATATCCCGACTATGAGAGTGAGCTTGCGATGGCAAAAGGAATCGGACCTGACGAGCGCTATCTGCAGATCCGACCGGTACTGAATGCCGAATCTCTGGCAAAAGCACAACGTGAGATCCACTCTGTATATATGAAGGACGTAATCTTTGACTATCTGCTTCGCCTTGTCCGCGCGACGCGCAGCCATCCGGAGATCGACAGAGGCGCAAGCCCCAGAGCTACTATCGCTCTTGTGAAGATGTCAAAGGCGTCCGCGTGGATAAGCGGGAGAGATTACGTAATCCCCGGCGATGTCAGGCGCCAGTTCCCGTATGTTGCCGGGCACAGAATACGTCTGTCATCCTCTGCGCTGATGAATGGGCGGACAAGAGAGCAGGTGTTAAGCGGGATTCTGAAAGACATCGGGATTCCGGAAATGGGGGAGAAACGCAGATGAGGAAATTTGTATTTCTCGCCCTTCTTGTTTTTATTTACTATATTGCGGGAATGTACGAGAGCGCGGCACTGATGGTTCTGTTTTTGACACAGTTGTTCCTTGCGGCGGCGATGCTTCCGCTGGCGGTGTATCTGAATCGCCGCCTGAGCGTGAGCTTTCCGGAGTCTTTTATCCGCGCGGAGCAGCACTGTCCCTTTTCCTGGCGCCTGAGAACGTCCAACAAGGCAAGACTGCCGGTCAGCCGTTTTGAGCTGCGCATCCTTGACGGTTCCGGAAAG